>WGGC01000123.1 GCA_015491905.1 Bacteroidales bacterium
GTCCTGCCACTCCGACCCGGAAAGTAAAGGTTAATTTGTTTAATTACAAGTTAACCTTTTTAATTTTAGGGTTGTTTATTCTTATAAATAAGGTCGTATAATTCAACCAAACGCATTCCTGTTCCTTTAGCATCGCGGAGTGCCAATGGGTCGTAATCGAGATTACCCATTTCAGTAAACGTAAATCCAATTGCCCCGCTACCTCCGAGAATCATGCGATGACGCAGCATAAAAGCATGGAGAGTATTTAAAGTGCTTTCAATGTATCGCCTGCCGGTAACCACATAACCACCTATTTTGTTATGTAGGCCTCCTTTCATCCACCAGGTACGTTCCATTAACTTTTTAATATCTACACTTACATCAGAAAATTGAGAAGGACTACCGAAAAGTATAATTTCTGCCCAAAACAGTTCCTTATAAACTGACTGCATATCATCCTCTATTACACAGTATCCTTTTGTCTTACATTCGCGACACGGGCCGCAACCTGAAAATTTTAATTCCCCCAGAAATACTTTATGGATTTCAGCTTCTTCAGGGAAAGCTGTTAATGCTACATCCATCATTTGTGCTGTATTTCCATCTTTACGCGGACTACCATAAATTGCTAATACATTCATATTATAAAAATATTATTTTAAGAAAATTCATATTTATTTTATCCAAATATATGTTATCAGATACATTAGTATTATATATATAATTAATTAAAGAAAATCTGGAACTGTAATGAAGCAACATAGTTTACTATTCTACTGTCAGCAAACTGGAAGGAATTATCAAAGAAAACTTTTAATTTGTAACCATTTAATGCATAATTATATCCCAAATGATACAAAGGCCGGTCTGCAATTCCATAAATCAAACTTTTATATTTTTCAAAAGACATCATCACCTGGCTTTTTCTGATATTCAGGGCTGTTAATACATAATATCCGCTTGCAACTTCTCCATTTAAATTTGCGCTTAGATATTCTGCCTGAACGCTAACTTTATGAGAACTACAACGTACAAAGAAGTTATATCTAAAATCAGAACCGGAAAAAAGCCGTTCAGGAGGTAATAATTTAGGGATATTTAAAAGGTCAGCTTTTCTATATGCCAACGAATAACCTAATTTTATTTTATAATTATGTAAAGGAAAGACGAGTGCTGTTTTCTGAGTAATCAAAAATCCCTTATTATTAAATTTATAAACCTTAACACCGTTGCCGTTAAAAAAACCAACATGAATTTCCACATGTTTATCTTTACTTTTATAATTCATTTGAATTCCCAGGTCTCTAACTCCAAGCGTACCATCAGGGATAAGTACATTAACAGCTTCGGCTCTTTCAATAATAGGGAGCTTGTAATCCGATTGAAAACGCTCCAAACTATATTCCGGAACCAACTGACCCATTTCAAAAGAAAATAAATGAACTTTATAACCAACTTTTACATCTTCCAGATTAAATTTATCAGGTTTATTACTACAAAATACCGTTTGAATTTTATAGGACCAGTGTTTTGAGAAATACGTATTAGATTTCAACCAAAATTTAAGCCTCCTCACTGAAAAATCAACATCATTATTAATATTATTTCTGGCATTAAGTTGTACAAACCCATTAAAGTCATATGACTTAAAATCAGTTTTTTCTTGTGAAAAAGCAAAACTACTTATAAAAAATAAAATAACTGCAAGGTATTTATTAAGGTATTTCATGTTTTTAAAATCTTATATTTCATTGGACATATCGACATTACCGATAATAATTAATAATTTTTCTACGTAATTTAATGGTTATTCAATCATGGTCACTTCATGTGTTTAAAAATTTTATTTGCCCTTGTAAATGTTTTACTCTATTATGAATTTTTTTATTCATTATTCTGTGTGTAATTTATAATTAATAAAATTCCGGTTAATTTCATATCTGCCTTATATATAATCATATTACTTTAAAAATTAGTTTAATAGCCATAACGAGTAATATGACAGCCAATATTTTTTTTACATGATTATGATTTAAATTTTTATGCATTACCATAGTGCCTAATGTTGCTCCCAAAACACCACCAATAGAAGCGATAATTAAAATAATCCAATTAACATCTCCCATAGCCCAGTATGTGATAAATCCGGAAAAAGACGAAAAAGGAACGACAAAAGCAGTAATTGCTGTTATTTTTTTTGGATGGAAACCCATCATTAACATTAAAGGAGAAATAATACCTCCACCTCCAATTCCAAGCATCCCGGAAAGCAAACCTGCAAATGCCCCTATTAGTAATAAATAAAAATATGGCCTGTCTTTCCGGTAAGCATCTTCAGAACGCCCTTTATGAAATAAAAACATAAATCCTGAGAAAAGAAGAAATCCAATAAAAAGAATAAGGATAATATTTGCAGGAATAAATTTTGATATATAAGCCCCGGCAGCAGCAAAAATAAAAGATGAAATAATAATTGGAATACCTATTTTAAAATCAAGACGTTTATGTTTTATATTACTAATGCTCGCCCCTGACAAACTAACGGTATTATAAAATAAACCGATAGGCTTTGCCATATTAATCGGAATTCCAAGAGAAACAAAAATTGGAATAAGTATAATTGCTGCTCCAACACCTCCCAAGGCAAAAATAAATGCTGCAACAAAAGAAATAATAAAAATTATAATATTCATCGGAAGTGTAATATGTTAGTCTTCAATATAGTTTTCATATATATCAAATACCTTTTCAAAAAGCATCTTCACCTTCGCCCAGTTTTCCTTGTTAAGACAATACTTAATATAAGGCCCTTCAATTTCTCCTTCAATTAACCCTGAATATTTCAATTCCTTTAAATGCTGTGATAAGGTAGATCTGCTAATAGATATTTCATTTATCAAATTACCGCTATAACAACAGGCATTTTTCTTTACAAGTTTTTGTAAAATATATAACCTGACAGGATGCCCCATTACTTTAGCAAATTGAGCCATTTCAATTATTTCAGAAGAGAAATCAGACTTTTTCATAATTAGAATATATAGATTTCATTATTTCGCAAAATTACGAAATAATATTATTTTGCTTATATTTTAATGTTCTTTTTTGATCATCAGAAATTCCGGTGATTAAATAGAATTATAAAAAAAAAGAATCTTTCATTAAAAACAAACCCTTTCGACTGGCAATCATCATAATGAATAATTATTTTACTTATTTTTTATGTAAGAGAATATATTTTATTGCTAAATATAAAAGCTTTAAATTTTAGATTAGGAAATTAGAAGTTTTTCAACATAAAAAAGCCTCAAAATGAATACTTTTGAGGCTATGTTTTTTGTTGGTGTGGTTAATTTAAAATATAAGATTCCGATACATATTTATACTTTAAGAACTTAAAAAAACTATACTATAAAACTCTTTACATGAAAAAGCCTTTAATATATTTGAATAAAACCTACTTTAAAAACTTGTTAAGCGACTGAAGCAACTGATTCAATTTAATTGGTTTGGCAATAAAATCATTTGCACCCAATTCTTTACTTGTTTGTTCCTCTCCGGAAAGGATATAAGCAGTTTGAACAATTACCGGTGTTTTTTTATCTTTCTCACGAATGTGCTTTAAAACATCAAATCCGCTTGTGGAAAACAAATTAAGATCCAACAAAACCAAATCAACATTATTTTCATCATACATCTTAATAGCTTCATCACCGTCATCGGCAAAAAGCAACTTAGCATTTGTTCGCTTCAAGGCAGCATCAAAAAATCTTATACTGGTTTCAGTATCTTCGACAACTAAAATTGTCTTATTATCAAAATTAAAATCATTCATTGAATTCTCCTTTTATTCTTTGAAATATTTATTAAAAATTTTAATAAGCTCATCACCTTTAAATGGCTTACTAACATAATCATTCATACCAATTTGCAAATATTTTTCACGATCCCCTTCCATAGTATTTGCTGTCATTGCAATGATAGGGATTTTTTTTACACGATGTTCATTTTCTTCTATATTCCTTATCTGTTTAGTGGCTTCCATACCATCCATTACCGGCATTTGAATATCCATAAAAACTAAGTCATAATCCTTTTCCTTAAATTTTTCAACAGCCAACTTTCCATTATCAGCTATATCAACTTCATAACCCATATTATTTAATATAACGGAGGCTACTTTTTGATTTATCTTATTGTCTTCAGCAAGCAAAATATTCAGTTTTCTATTCCTTAACGCTCTTTTTTCAGCGGCCTTTAAATTATCGGCTGCATTTGAATTTTCAAATTCAGATTTACTGGTAATATCCAACACAACAGTAAACCAGAAAGTAGAACCATGACCTTCAACGCTATCCACACCAATACTTCCACCCATTAAATGAGATAAATTCTTACTAATTGCCAACCCTAAACCTGTACCGCCATATTTCCTTGTTGTTGACTTATCAACCTGGGAAAAGGATTGAAACAGTTTTTGCCTACCCTCTTCAGAAATACCAATTCCTGTATCTGCTACTTTAAATAATAAATTAACCGACTTGCCATCATGCATTTCCTGCTTTTCTACCGAAAGGGTAACTCCTCCTTTATCAGTAAATTTAATGGCATTATTCATTAAATTAATAATAATTTGCTTTAACCTCACAGGATCTCCCATAAGGTAATCGGGTACACCTTCTTTGATATCAAGTTTTAAATAGAGGTTCTTTTTATCAGCCATCACTTTCAACATTTGAATGACATTTTTTAACTCTCTACTCAGTTGAAATGGGATTTTTTCCAGTTCAATTCTTCCGGCTTCTATTTTAGAATAGTCTAAAATATCATTAATAATTGTAAGTAGGTTTTCCCCGGAAGATTCAATTATCGAAAGGTACTCTTTTTGCTCTTTTGTTAAAGGGGTATTTTTTAATATATCCACCATACCTATAATTCCATTCATTGGAGTCCGGATTTCATGTGACATATTTGCCAAAAACAATGCTTTAGCTTCAGCAGCAGCTTCGGCAGCTTTTTTAGCCTTAACAAGTTCATCCATAGTTTGCTTTAATTCAACATGTAAATGAACCCTTGCTCTCAACTCCCCTTTTGAAAAAGGTTTGGAAATATAATCAACAGCCCCATAACTAAATGCTTTTTCAATATTTTCCTGATTATTAAGGGCTGTTAAAAAAATTACCGGAATATCTTTGGTCATAGGATAGTTTTTCAATACCTGGCACACTTCAAAACCATCCATTTCAGGCATCATTACATCTAACAATATCAAATCAAAATAATTTGATTTAGCTTTACGTATAGCAGTTTTACCATCTATTGCTGTAACAACAGTACATTCTTCTGTTTGCAGTACGGTAGATATCAAATCCAAGTTTATTTGCATATCGTCTACCGCTAATATTTTTGCTTTTTTCATTTTATCGGCCATAAAATATTCTTAGGGTATAAAGTTAATTTATTTTTATATGTTTTAGGTTATTAATATAATTTAATATTTCGTGAAGGGAGAATACACGTTTAGCAGCATTTAATTTAAAAGCCGCGCCAGGCATTCCCCACACCAAAGCTGTTTTTTTATCCTGCACAAGTGTATATGCTCCTGCTTTTTTTAACTCCAACAGACCCATAGCACCATCAGACCCCATCCCTGTCAATAAAATTCCAACAGCCTTCTCTCCGGCATATCGTGCTGCTGATTTAAACAAAATATCAACAGCAGGTTTATGAAGGTTTACTAATGGCCCGTCTTTTAAATGGATTTTATAATTTAAACCCGGCTTTACAATCATCATATGATGGAAACCATTTGCGATATAAGCATGACTTTCCTTAATTACCTCGCCCTCAACCCCTTCTTTGATTTCCAGTTCTGATAATGTATTCAACCTTTCGGCAAATAATTTTGTAAAGTCTCCGGGCATATGCTGACATATTAAAATCGGAGGCACTGGTGTCTGAATGTTACTTAACAAATATTCAATTGCCTGTGGTCCTCCTGCTGAAGCTCCAATAAAAATAATTTTATCCTTTTTGGCTTCCATACCAACATTTTTATGCGAATGAATAACCGACCCTTTAGAATGAATAGAAAACGTTCGTAATAATTGTAACTTTTCTTTCGCTAATGCTGCAGATTTTAATGCCTGTAGTATCTGTACGGCAACAGTTTTACCCTTTTCACCGGCTAATAAACCAGGCTTTTGAATTACTTCAACAGCTCCATACTGCAGCGCTTCCAATGCTTTTCTTGAACTTTTTGGTGCTACCCCTGAAAATATAACTACAGGAATTGGGTGCTGGCTCATAATTTTCTTTAAAAATGTCAAACCATCCATTTTAGGCATTTCAATATCCAGAAGAATAACATCAGGGGTTTCATATTCCATTATTTTTACAGCCTCAAAAGGATTTTCTGCAGTTCCCAAAATAACTAATTCGCTATCAGTCTCAATAATACTGCTAACCCAGTTAACAACTGTTTTTGAGTCATCTACTATCAATATTTTATATGGCTTTTCCTGAATCATTATTTCTTGTTTACACTGGTTTTTTGAATATATTTTTGTCTTACTTCTCCTGTAATAATATCAAAAATAATTTTTCGTCCCCTATCGCCCCCTGTGCTTTCTGCCACAATAGGAATATGAAACTCCCTAAGCATTTCTTTCGCCATAGCAATATTTCTATCGCCAACGCGAAATACATCACTATGCTGATCAAGTACTGCAGCTCCACCAAATAACTTTGCAACTATATTTTTCCTTTGGCCATGCTTTTTTTCCATGTTTTCCAGTAATTGTTTAATAGCTATGTTTCCATATTTCGGCGATGCCAGTCCATTACCATTCCAGGATGGCAATAAAAAATGATTCATACCTCCCAGTTTTTTTTTATCATCATATAAACATACTGCCACACACGATCCCAGCAAAGTAGTAACATAAACCGGAGAAGAACTAACATAAATCATTCCCGGATATAAAAAATATGTGTCGTAGGTTTTATCCAAAGCAGTTAAAATTTTTCTTCTTCATCATCAACAAACAAGCCATCTTCATCCGAGAGTAATTCAGAATTTGTAGCCGGTGGAATCACAACAGTAAAAATACTCCCCTTTCCTTTTTCACTTTCTATATAAATCTTTCCATTCATCAAATTCACAAGTCCGTCAACAATTGACAACCCTAACCCATTACCTGAATTTAACGAATGTATTTTCTTGTCAATTCTTTTAAACCTGTCAAATATTTCATTTAAATTTTCTTTGGATATCCCTATTCCTTCATCCTGAACTTTTATTTCAAGATTATCACCCTCTGTTTTTATATGTATTGTAACCAAACTTCCATCATTAGAAAATTTTATTGCATTACTGACAAGGTTAACTAAAATAAAACGTAATTTTTCACGGTCTGTCTTAAAAAGTAATTTATCGCCCATAGATAATGATGGGTAATAGTATGTTTCTATTGCTATCTTTTTTTTATTAATTTCAGGTTTTAAATATTCAATTATTTCGTTTATTAAATGAGGTATATCAAATTCTGAGATTTCCATTTTTACTTCACCGGTTTCCAAATGGGCAGCCATAAAAATATTCATTAGTTGAAAATCAAGGAAAGCAGATTCTGAATATATCAATTTTGCCAATGAATGTGCTTTTTTCATTTCACCGGCTTTAAGATGAATAATACGTTCTGCCAATCCTTTTACCGAAGAAAAAGGGTTTATTATTTCGTTGGTAACATTAGAAATAAAATGACTTTTAAAGCTTTCTGACTCAAGTAACTTTTGATTTAGTTTCTTTACTTCTTTTAACAATTGGGTGTTTTCCTTTTCAAGGTTTCGTTTTTTTTTCAATTGCTCTTTCAGTAAGTGAAGTAAAGTTTTATCATTTATTTTAGTCATAAGTATTATATTTTTTGATAAATGGTAGGTTTAATAAATCTAAGGCCATCTGTATTTAAGTTAATTAAAGACTCTGAATGCCCAATAAATAAATATCCTCCGGAGACTAAAAAACTGCTTAATAAGGTAATAATTTTTTGTTGCAGTTTTCTATCGAAATAAATCAATGTATTTCTACAAAAAATAAATTGAAAATTTATTTGCAGAGGGTAATTATCCTGCGCCAGGTTCATCCAGAAGAAATAAGTTTTATTTCTTAATTCCGGAACAATTCTGATTTTAGGATTATTCTGATTTTTACTTTTTAAAAGATATTTTTTTCTGAATTCAACAGGAATCTGAGAGTATAATTTATAAGGATATATTCCCTTTTTTGCAGTTTCTAAAACTTTATAAGAAATATCATTACCATAAACCATATAGTCAGCAATTCCATTTTGTTGTCTGCTTTCTTCCAGAATCATACATAAACTATACGCTTCCTGGCCGGTAGAACACCCTGCACTCCATACCTTTACGGTGCTTCCAACAAATTCTTTTTTTAAAATTTCCGAAAAAAAATCAAAATGCTGCTTTTCTCTGAAAAAATCAGTTTTATTAGTAGTAATGGCGTCAACCATTTCAAGAACCTCATCTTTTCCTTCCTGTCTGTTTAATACAAACTGCGTGTATTCAGAAAAATTATCCATTCCAAGTTCTCTCAAACGCTTAACAAGTCGGTTTTGTAGAAGATAATACTTTTTGTCAGAAAGGTAAATACCATAATTCCTATGGATAAACTCACTCAACTTTTTAAAGTCAGCATTTTTAAGTTTATTCTCACGCAAAGACGCTAAGTCATTTACTTTGTTTATATGTTTTTTATCTATAGACATCAGAGCTAAACATTTTTAAAAGCGTTCAAATTCATCATCTTCTATATCTTTTTTTCCTAAGTCTATATGAACACCTTTTTTCTCTGTTGTTGTTGAAGCAGAAGATGGCAAATGTTTTGGTTTGGTGAATGAAGGTTCTCTACTAACAGATTTCGTATATTCATTAGAAACATTTCCGAGTTTAAAAAAATTTAATGCTTCCAGCAAAGTCTCAGATTGAGAGCTGAGTTCCTGAGCACTGGTGGCAATTTCTTCTGATGCTGCTGCATTTTGCTGTGTTACTTCATTTAACTGTAAAATAGCTTCACTAATCTGATCGGCACCCAGTTGTTGCTCCTCACTGGCAGCATCAATACTTTCAACCATCTGACTTGAAGAGTTTATTTCGGGTACAATTTGTTTAATAAATTTTCCAGCATTTTCTATAACCTTTACACTTGTTTGTGCCAACTCATCAATTTCGGCAGCTGCTGCTTTACTGCGGTCTGCCAGCTTCCCTACTTCATGAGCTACAACACCAAAACCTTTTCCCTGTTCTCCGGCACGTGCAGCTTCCACTGATGCATTTAATGCTAATATATTGGTTTGAAATGCAATTTCATTTATAATAGCTACTTTTTTTGCAATTTCATTTATTTGCTTCTGGCTGGTTACTGCAGCGTTAACCATTTCCGAAGTAGAGGAAGCCAATTTCTTTGAAATATCGGCTGCTTTTTTGGCATTATTAGCATTTTGATGAATATTTGCAGCCATTTCTTCTATTGATGACGAAACTTCCTCTGCCGAAGAAGCTTGCTCAGAAGCCCCTTGCGAAATATTTTGTGAAGAAGAACTTAAATCTCTACTGGCAGCAGTGAGATTTTCAACCATTTCATATACTTTTGTTATTGTTTGTAACAATTGCTCACGCAATTTCTCCACCCTGTATATAACCGCACTGGCTTCATCTCTCGATTTTATATTTACTTTATATGTTAAATCACCCAAAGACAATCGCTGCAAAACACGATATACCATTTTAAAACTACTTACAATATCAGTAATAAACCATATAGAAAATCCCAAAATCAAAAGAAGAACAACACCTCCTATCCACAAATTATTGTTTCGTATAGTTATATAACGACTATTTAATTTTTTTAATGCTAACTCCCTTTCTGCAATTTCACGGTTGTAAAACTTGCTTAAAAGTGTTCTCAGCATATGCGAACTACCAACAAATGCAGTATAGTATTGTGTCAGCAAGTTCATGTCTGATTGTTTCCCCATTTTTGTTTTTAACGAAACAATATTTTGTGCCTGCTCTATACCTTTATTTATTTCTGCAGCAATCTGCGGAATATATTCTGCAGGATAGTTTTTTGTCAGTTTCTTAACGTTAGCCTTTAATATAGGAATCTCGTTATTAATATTATTAATAATATCTTGAGATAGTGGTTTATCTTTATTTAAAAGCAAAGGAAATTCTATTTCCTGATAAAAAGGCAATACAATATTATCAAGTGTCAGTAATGTATAATTATATCCCCTTGTCATTTCTTGGGCTTTTTGATTGAACTTCTTAATTTCATAGTTATTAAATAAGCTCAGAAACGTAATGGTGGCAAGAATAAGTACCAATAGCAAAGACATTTTAACCTTAAATGAAACATTTTTCATAACGCTGTTATTTTTATGATTTTTTTTCTGTTTTTATTTTCTCTATTTCTTCTGTTTCTAGTATCTTATCAGCATCCAGTAAAAGTAAGAACCTACCATTCTCCTGTATTACCCCTTTTACCGAACCTGTTTTTTCTTTTTTATTGGTAACCGGTAGAGGCTTAATTTCTGCACTATTAATTTCAAAGACTGTATCAGCTTTATCTACCAATATACCAAATAGTTTTTCTGATTCGCTCTTTACCTCCAGAACAATAATCATTGGCCTCTTAACAGGAGTATAGTCCGTTATTCCAAATTTTATGTATGTATCAATTACCGGAATTACCTGGCCGTTAAAATTAATTAAACCTTTTACAAAAGGAATAGACTGAGGGATTTTTGTAAAATCAGACGCTTCCATAATGTGAACCACATTTTTAACATCTACGGCAAAATACTCTCCGGCTATTTTAAACGATACAAAAGTTTTATTTTCTTGTTGTACTTCCTGTTCCATCTTTTTACTTTGAAAATTTTTGAAATATTTTTACCACATCCAATACCAACACTACCTTACCATCTCCCATTATTGTTGCTCCGGTAAATAACTGCGACTGCTGAACCCATCCCGGCAATGGCCGTATTATCCCTTGCAGCTTACCTGCTACTGACGAAACTATAAACCCAATTTCTTTTTTATCATGTTCCAAAACAAGCATGTTTACTTTTGACTCAGGCACAGTATTTTCTGCCATCCCATCAATTAAGTTTACATAAGGTATTTGTTTATTATCTCTAACAATCCAGTTGTTAAGTTTAGAATTTAACTCCTCATTGTCAACTTCATAAATATGTTTCATGTAATCAATTGAGATGAGGTACCTGCTATCACCAATAAAAACTAATAAACCATCAATAATACTCAACGTCAAAGGTAATATCATTCTAACTACCGATCCTTTTCCCTTTTCTGTTTCAACTTCAACTTCACCTCTTAAATCTGTAATTGTATTTTTTACTACATCCATACCCACTCCCCTGCCCGAAACCTCAGTAATATGGTCTGAAGTAGAAAAACCGGGATGAAAAATCAAATTAATCAATTCTTTATTAGTTAATTCCGTGTCCGGTTGTATCAATTTTTTCTCTATTGCTTTTTTTCGTATTTCCTGAACATCCATTCCCCTGCCATCATCTTTTATTTCTATTACAACCGATGAAGCTTCATGATAGGTATTGATGCTTAACAATCCTTCCTCCGGTTTATTTTGTTTAATACGCTCTTCAGGAGTTTCAATACCATGATCTATACTATTCCTTATTATATGCATAATAGGATTGTATAATTGTTCAATTATAGATTTATCTAGTTCATTATCCGTACCATGAGTTTCTAAACGCACTTTTTTTTCCAACTCTCCGGACAGGTCACGTACCAGCCTTTTAAATCTTGAAATCAATGTATAAATAGGAATCAACCTTAAATCAAGAACGTTATCCTTTAATTTGCGCACCAGTTTTTCATATACTTCTGTTATCTGCTGCAAATTTTCATTTTGCAATTTGTTATTAAAATGTTCAAGTCCCGACTGAGCAGTAATCATTTCGCTCAATAAATCCATTAGCCTGTCCAGCTTTTCCGATGACACCCTAACTGTAGTAACCTCTTCAAAAATATCTTTCTTCCCCGTAACCTGTTTCGAACTTGTTTTCTGTTCTTTTTTTTGCTCTATATGTTTTTCAGAAGATTCAGGTTTTTCCTTTATATTTAAGAAGGTTTTAGCCAGTTTATAAATTTCTTCTTTAAAAAGATCACTATTTTCACTCTGCAATTTTTCAGTTTTTTTTACAAACTGACTGTTATTCATTAAATCTGTTTCTGCAATACAAGTTATTTCAACAACACTATTATCCTCAACAAAAATGAAAACATCTTTTATTTCATTTTCATCAATGTCAGTAGTAAGAATAATATCCCAATATAAGTAAGTTAATTCCGGCTCTAAAGATAAAAAATCGGGTAAATGATCAGTATGTAAAAAAACAATCCCTTTGCCTGTATCTAACAATTCATCTAATAAATACATCGGGCGCGTACCATCTTTCAAAACGCCGGCACCTGGCTCAAAATGAATAAACCATGTAGCTTTTTCTTTAACCTTAATATTTTTAGTCGTTTTCTGTTTAGGTAAGTTATTTTCCTTTTTATTTTCAGAAGTAGTTTCTTGTAAACTATAACTATCATTAAGCTCTTTAATCAACTTATTTTTCGCATTTATAGCATCTGCATCTATATTCTCAGCCAGTAAACTCCTGATAACATCAATGCTTTTAAAAGTAATATTTATTAATTTCTCTGATACCTGAATATCGTGCGATTGCACTTTTTGATATAAACTCTCCAGTTCATGTGTTAACGCACTCAATTCATCAAAACCAAACATAGCCCCCGAACCTTTCAACGAGTGCATAATCCTGAAAATCTCATAAATTATATTTTCATCATCCGGTGATTTTTCCAGATTCAGCAAAGCATCTTCAAGTTGCTCAAGCAATTCTTCAGCCTCATTAACAAACTTCTGCGCAAAGTCATCCATTAGCGTACAACTCTTTTTATTACTCTAAGCAATTTATCATTATCAAAAGGTTTTGTTATCCAACCCGTTGCCCCGGCTTTTTTAGCGGCAACCTTCATTTCACTTTTCGTTTCAGTTGTTAAAAATAAAATCGGAACATAACGGTAATCTTCCCTTTGCCTGATAGCCGAAATTAATTCCATGCCATTCATCTCAGGCATATGCAAATCGGTTAAAACCATATGCACCTTTTCTTCATCCAGCTTTTTCAGTGCGTCTTTTCCATTATTTGCCAATATAACATTATAGTCCGCATTTTCCAATACAGTCTGTACCAAACTTCTTATACTTTCCGAATCGTCCACAACTAAAATATTTTTCCGCATCCCACTAAATTTAATTTTTTTTCAATTCCCCTTCAATTCCGGTACGTTTGTATATTCTATCAAATTCCTCCCCCAATTGCATATCCAACTTAACAACCTTTTTTCTGTTCTTCAGCTCCTTTATAAAAGCCATTAGCACCTGAAAAAAACTTAAGTCCGTCATTTCCACATTATTCACTAAAATATCGAATATATCAACCTCCAAATCAACACCTTTCATTGCATCATAAATTTCTCCAATTTCCGAAATAGATAAGTCACCGCTAAAAACCAACTTCATTTTCGACTTATTCACTTTTTTAATTTCCAACATAAAACACTTTTAAAAAGGTACAGAGTGCAATTTACTGATAATTTCTGAAAATAGAAATACCTTTCTTTAGAATAAAATAATTGAATTTTTTGGGCGGCTAAACCGTACTGTCCGCTATAGTCCCACCTTTAAAAAAAGTGTGGCGCAACGGCATTCCGGGTGCTTCCCCTGTCAGCACCGTCCTGCCTGCTTCACATCTTTTTTTAAAGGCGGGAGCTGCCGCTGCCATTACTGCCGCAACTTATTCAATTATCAAAATTTATTTTTCACTTAAATAAATTCTTGCCCTGAATTTTTTGTCATACAACGATTTTCCTGTTTTTTTATCAAAAACAGAAAAACGATGACGCCCTTTAGCCCTGGCAACAAAAGTTTCTTTAAAAACTGCTGTCACCTCACAAACAGTTCCGTTAACCTGCACCATATCACCAACCTCAACTGAATTTAAACCTAGCTTTTTCTTTTTTAATTTCTTCTTTATCAATTCATATTCCTGATTGATTTCCCGCATTATTTGCTCATCTCCTCCCCTGTCAGGATGATATAACACTGCCAGTCGTTTATAATTTAACCGGGCTTGTACCTCATTTTCTATTTTATCAGGGAAATAACGCATTGTAAATACATTTTATCTTTCAAATTTAATGTAGCATTATAAGCCTTTCATAATTTTAGCAATTATTTATCAGCATCATATTGTTAATATAATACATCCATATAAGACAAAAAATATCATTAATAATGACCTGCTTTTAAAAAAAATAAATACTTTTACTTGAAAGTATCAAGCCTGATTTTAAGAAAATGACTTCACTACAAAAAACGACATACTAAATTTTTTAACTATGGAAAATAAAGAAAAGAATTTTAACATACTTATCGTTGAAGATTCTACATCTTCTATGGAAATGATACAGGATTTCCTTAAAGAGACTAACTATCGTATAGCATATGCCCCTAACGGGAAAGAAGCATTAAAAAAAATAAAAGCCAATAACTTCGACCTATTCCTTCTTGATATTGTACTTCCCGATATGGAAGGTTATGAAATATGTAAAACCATTAAAAAAGACCCTTCAAAAAAAGAAACTCCGGTAATTTTCATAACTGTAAAAAACGACCCGGAAAGTATGAAAAAAGGATTTGAAGCCGGAGCAGTAGATTACCTTATTAAACCTTTCCATAAAGAAGAATTGCTACTACGTATTAAAACACATCTTGATCTTAAAAAATCCAGAGAAGAGCTAATTTCAGCTAAAGAAAAAGCTGAGCAAAGTGAAAAATTAAAAATGGCCTTTTTGTCCAATATGTCACATGAAATCCGTACACCAATGAATTCCATTATCGGTTTTTCAGAATTATTACAGGATAAAAGCCTAAGCGAAAAAGAGAGGGATGAATTTATAAATATAATAATGGATAGTGGTAACCAGCTGCTTAAAATCATTGATGAAATCCTTGAAATTTCCAAACAGGAATCCAACGAATTAAAACTGGAAAATAAATTAATTTCACTACCTGCATTCTTTTCTGAAATTAAAGCTTCTTTTGCCCCTCAATTAAATAAAAAACCCGTTAAACTGATTTTGGACATACCGGAAAAATCTAAAGATAAAATTATCACCGACAAAAGCAGGTTAAAACAAATATTTGACAACTTATTAAGCAACGCCATAAAATTTACCGATAAAGGTCATATAACTTTCGGTTATAAACTTACAGGCAGTTCAAAAAACCAAATAGAATTTTTTGTTTCCGATACAGGAATCGGCATTCCAAAAGAAAAACAAGCTATAATTTTTGAACGTTTTGTACAAGTTGAAAACCCTCTCACAAGGAAGTTTAAAGGAACAGGCTTGGGATTGGCAATTGTAAAAGGACTGGTAGAAAAAATGGGAGGAAAAATACAAGTAACTTCCGAACCCGGAAAAGGAAGTAATTTTACTTTCAATATTGCCGCAAAACCAATTTCAGCAAAAAATACCACTGATTCAGAAGATGAGCATTCACTAAACATGGAACAATATATTAATCGTTGGAAAGGAAAAACTGCACTTATTGCCGATGATGTGGAATCAATACTTCATTTTTTCAAAAGAGCACTCGAAAAAACAGGTTTAAAACTATTATTTGCCTCTGATGGTGAAGAAACAATAAAACAATTTATGAATTATAAAGAGATTATTGATATCGCAATTATCGACATTCAAATGCCGAAAATAAGTGGACTGGATGTAGCAAAAGCCATTCGAAAAGAAAATAAAACCGTTCCCCTCATTGCTCAAACAGGACTGGCTCTAAACTTTAAACCTGTAGATGCACAAAAAGCAGGTTTTGATAATTTAATATTTAAACCCATTAAACTTTCCGAATTGTTCAGTCTCCTAATAAAATATCTAAACTGATTTTTTTAGTCTTCTACTAATAAAAAACACCGTTTATTTTAAAAACCCTACTTTCGCTTTTAAAATAAGAAAACTATTTTTTATAAATCTTAAAACTATTTCTATGAGTGCATTCATAATCCTGATTTTAATTCTTATTGGCCTTGTAGCCGGTGTATTCAGCGGAATGATAGGTATTGGAGGGGCCTTAATAATTATCCCGGCTCTTGTTTTAATTTTCGGAATGGATCAGTATGCCGCTCAAGGAACAAGCCTGGCCGTAATGTTGCCCCCAATAGGATTACTGGCTGCTTATAATTACTATAAAGTTGGTGCTGTAAACTGGAAATATGCTTTAATTATTTCTATTGCTTTTTTTATCGGAGGTTATTTCGGCTCCAAAATCACCCTTAGCATACCTGAAAGTATTATCAGGAAAGGGTTTGCCGCATTTTTAATTCTAATTGCAGTTAAAATGCTAATTAGTAAGTAACTACTAAATTAAAATTGCATATAAAAACTATGCCAAAAAAAATTTTTCGACTTATTCACACGCTATTCATAATCTAAGAAATTAAAACTCCGTATTTTATCATTTATTAACAATTCATAGTGAATAAATCCTATGCTGATTTTTTAGAATTGTGTTGTACATTGCAAAAAATTCAAGAGAATATGCTGTAACAACCAACCTCTTGATTCGCTTATATTTTAATATTAACATCAAGTATTTTTAAACATCATGGATAATAAATTATTCCTCCAATTTAACGACGAGCAGGATTCATCCACTCAAGAAAAAACTATTGAACAAAATCATGAAAAAAAGGACTTTTATGATAAAGTACTGGAAGAGAGAAGAAAATCTGAAGACACCCTTAAAATAAAACAGGCAATACATGTTGGAGATTTAAACTTAGACTTGGATAAAGAAACTACAGAAGTTAATCCTGATTCTTCTTTTTCTTATGAAGAAGTAGTAGAAGCAGCTACCAAATATTTTAATGGCGATACACTTGCAGCAGGTGTGTGGGCAAATAAATATGCCTTAAAAGATAGTGCAGGGAATCTATATGAAAAAACCCCTGATGAAATGCATCGCAGAATTGCAAGAGAAATTGCCCGAATAGAAAAAAAATATCCAAACCCCTTAACAGAAGATGAGCTTTTTGAAGTACTTGATCATTTTAAATATATTATTCCTGCCGGAAGCCCCATGGCAGGAATAGGAAACAAACACCAAATTTCGTCTCTTTCAAACTGTTTTGTTATCGGTAATGATGGTGATTCCGATTCTTATGGAGGAATTATGAAAATTGACCAGGAGCAAGTTCAATTAATGAAACGCCGTGGAGGTGTTGGTCACGATCTTACGCATATACGGCCTAAAGGCAGCCCCGTTAACAATACAGCATTAACTTCAACGGGGGTTGTTCCTTTTATGGAAAGATATTCCAATTCAACCCGCGAAGTGGCTCAGGATGGTAGAAGAGGAGCTTTGATGTTAAGCATTGGAGTAAAACACCCAGATTCTGAACATTTTATAGACGCTAAAATGGAGCAGGGAAAAGTTACAGGTGCTAATATCTCCATAAAACTCGATAATGAATTTATGCAAGCTGTTAAATCAGGGAAACCTTATGTTCAACAATATCCTATCAATTCAAGTCAGCCCAAATTCAAACAAGAAATAGATGCAAAAAATTTATGGAATAAAATTATTCATAATGCATGGTCATCTGCAGAACCCGGCATTCTTTTCTGGGATACTGTAATTCAGGAATCTATTCCAGATTGTTATGCAGACCTGGGATTTAAAACAGTTTCCACAAATCCTTGCGGCGAAATTCCTCTTTGTCCCTATGATTCATGCCGGTTACTTGCCTTAAATTTATACAGTTATGTAGAAAATCCATTTACAGAAAAAGCTTATTTTAACGGAGAACTGTTTAGCAAACATGCTAAAATAGCCCACCGTATGATGGATGATATTGTAGATTTGGAAATTGAAAAAATTGATGCTATCCTGGCTAAAATAGCTGCCGACCCTGAGTCAGAAGAAATTAAAATGACTGAACGCAGACTATGGGAAAAAATTCGTGAAAAATCTGTTCAGGGAAGAAGAACAGGAATAGGAATAACAGCAGAAGGAGATATGCTCGCAGCACTAGGTTTGCGATATGGGTCCGATGAAGCTATTGACTTTTCTGTTGAGGTACATAAATTGCTAACCCTTGAAGTATATAGAGGATCTGTTAATCTTGCTGAAGAAAGAGGCGCATTTCCTATTTATGATGCAAATAGAGAAGCAAAGAATCCATTTATTTTACGCATTAAAGAAAACGCACCCCATTTATATAAAAAAATGGTTCAGGTAGGAAGAAGAAATATCTCAATGATGACTATTGCCCCTACAGGTAGTATCAGTATATGCACACAAACCACATCCGGTATCGAACCCGTTTTTATGGTTTCTTATAAAAGAAGAAAAAAAGTAAACCCAAATGATAAAAATGTTAACGTAAGTTTTGTTGATGAAGTAGGAGATGCCTGGGAAGAATACAATGTTTTTCATCCTAAATTTGAAACCTGGCTGAAAACAAAAGGATATGATATTGAAGAAGTTAAAAATAAAAGTGAAGAAGAACTTCAGCAAATAATTAAAAAATCTCCTTACTACGGTGCAACTTCAGCAGACATCGACTGGGTTAGTAAAGTTAAAATGCAGGGAAAAATACAAAAATGGGTCGACCACTCTATTAGTGTGACAGTAAATATTCCTGAGAGTGTTTCAGAAGATATTGTAAGCCAAATTTATATGACAGCCTGGGAAAGTGGATGTAAAGGAATGACCATTTACCGGGAAGGATCCAGATCAGGAGTTTTGGTAAGCAATACGGAAAGTAAAGAAATCAAATTTAAAGAAACCAGTGCTCCTACACGTCCCAGAATTCTTGAAGCTGATGTTCTTCGTTTTCAAAATAATTATGAAAAATGGATTGCCGTAATAGGAACACTTGATGGTCGTCCATACGAGGTTTTTACAGGAAAAGCCGACGACTTTTACCTTCCTGCTCATATTGAAAAAGGCTGGGTAATAAAAAATAAAATTAAAGGTCAACCTTCCCGTTATGATTTTCAGTTTGAAGATAAACAAGGATATAAGATTACTATAGAAGGATTATCACGTTCCTTTGATAAAATTTACTGGAATTATGCCAAACTTATTTCGGGTCTTTTACGTCACGGTATGCCAATACCCTATGTTACTAATCTTGTATCCAAATTGAATTTGGAAGAAGATAATATCAACACATGGAAAAACGGAGTGGTAAGAGCTCTTAAAAGATATGTTGAAGATGGAGAAAAACCTGCTGAAAAAACATGCCCCGAATGTGGGGAAGATGCATTGATTTTTCAGGATGGCTGTTTAACATGCAGTGCATGCGGTTATTCAAAGTGCAGTTAAAATATAGCAACAGAATTAAAAAAACCGGTGTAAAATTATTTTACACCGGTTTTTTTTAATTATATACATGCAGAGAAGTCCCGTCATAATATGATTTGTACTGAATCATAGGATAAATACCATTACCTTTGAAAAGATTCCCGTCAAGTAACTGGTACAAATCCAATGTACATGGATCTTTTGCAAAAGGATAATTATCGCCAACTATAAGTTGAGTTGTGTTTCCACACTTATTTGGATTGTTTGGAGGTATTCTGTCATAAACTTTAAACACATCCTGACTTAAGCGATAAATTATTACCCCCCTGGACTCAGGGCTCAGATAAACTCCCGGATCCCCATTCTTCAAATAAATCCATCCACCAACAGTGTTTAACTTTTGATAAAAAATTGCATCAGGTTGAATATCTATCTGAACCATTGCCGGAGGAATATCCGGGTTATACCCTTTTGTTTTTCCACAGCTTGTAATCATCGAAAGATAAAAAACCAATATAAGAATAGTAAAAAAACTTTTTCCTGCTTTGTTTATCAACATAATGTTTTAAATGTCATTCATAATTACTCTGAGTAAACGGATAATTATAAGAATTAGTTTATCAATTAACTCTTTATTAAAAAACAACCATTACACTGCTATTTAATAATTTAATAATTTATTAAAATAGTTTTTCAGTTTAATAAATTGATTGGTTACTTTTGCAAAAAAATTTCAATGGCACCAGCAAAGTTAACTAATATTTCAGAACTGGGAGAGTTCGCATTAATAGACAAATTAACCCAGGGTATTAAATTAAAACAAAAAAATACGGTAACGGGTATTGGCGATGACGCAGCCGTACTTAAGTCCGGAAATAAGAAGTATGAACTTGTATCTACAGATATTCTTATTGAAGGTGTACATTTTGATTTGACTTATACACCTTTGAAACATTTAGGATATAAAGCAGCGGCTGTAAATTTTTCGGATATGGCAGCCATGAACGGAATTCCTAAACAAATTGTCGTAGGATTAGCTGTTTCCAGCAAATATTCTGTTGAAGCACTTGAAGAAGTTTATTGGGGAATAAAAAAAGCATGTGAAACATATAACGTAGATTTTATTGGCGGAGATACAACCAGTAGTCCTCAAGGGTTATTTATCTCTGTTACAGTCATCGGCGAAGCTTCAAAAGACAGCATCGCTTATAGAAAAGGAGCAAAAGAAGGCGACTTACTTTGTGTTACCGGCGATCTTGGCGCTGCATATATGGGCTTGTTAGTTCTGGAAAAAGAAAAGAAAGCTTTCCAGGCAAACCCAAACATTCAGCCTGAGTTGGCAGGAAAAGATTACATCCTTCAAAGGCAACTTAAACCCGAACCCCGCCTGGATATTATTAAGGAACTGAAAAAAAACAGTATTGTTCCTGGTGCAATGATTGACATTTCTGACGGACTAGCCTCAGAAGCTATGCATCTTTCCAAAGCAGGTAATGTAGGAGTAGCCATTTACGAAGAAAAAATACCGATAGATCAGGTTACATTTGATACAGCTGAAGAATTTAAAATAGTTCCAACCACAGCTGCACTTAATGGTGGTGAAGATTATGAGCTTTTATTTACGGTATCGCAAAAAGAATATGAAAAAATTACTAAAATAAAAGACATCCATATAATCGGTTATATAACTGATATTTCTGAAGGAAACAGAATGATTACAAATGCAAATCAAGTGATCGAGCTAAAAGCCCAGGGTTGGGATGCGCTTAAATAAAAACATATTACCTCAGAAAAACCAGACTTTAGTTTTACTCAAAAAAATTTTAACATTTACTGTTATATTGCTTATTGTGAAAACCTTTCAAGTTTTCACAATATAAATAAAAAGCATATATAATAATTTTATGCTTTTTATTTGATTTTGAAAATCAACTTATTAAAAATAGCATGCTCTTTTTTATACTAACGGTTAATAAAAAGTTTTCGTATTTTTGTTTCTTTCTGTGAAATAAAAAATATGCTAAACACATTCTCTTTTTCAATTAATTTAATGAGTGAATTTGACTTCCTCTTTAAAGATACCCTTAAAAAGATTCCCTTTCAACCAAATATGGCGCTGGCTTTTATTTCCGCTTCACTTAAGATACCAACAATAATGGATGCATTTTCAGAAGCAGGGATATCATTAATTGGTTGCACAACTGCAGGAGAAATTCTTTTTGATAAGGAAAAAGACATAATTTCAGAAAAAGGTGCTGTTTTTATCTTAATGGAAATATCAAAAAAGAATTTTAGTATTGGTATTATTGAAAGCCTATCCTCTGATTTTAAAACAGGACGTGCAGTTGGAGAACTTGTGAGAAACTCTTTCCCTAACTCATCAGCTTTTATTTTTTCTTCCGGAATACATAGAGACGGAACAGCTTTAACAAAAGGAATTAATGATACTTTAGACGACAAAACACCTGTTTATGGAGCTATGGCCGGCGACGATTTACGCTTTAAAAAAAGCTTTGTATTTACAGAACAAAAAATTTCTGAAGATGGAATTGCTTATATAGCCTTTAATAGTGATAAGATAGGCATGAAAGGTATGTCTGTTTGTGGTTGGCAGGGAATTGGAGCGGGATTCAATATTACCAAAACAGATGGGAATTACATTTATGAAATTAATAATAAACCAGCACTTGATTTTATTATAGAATACTTGAATATATCAGAAAATGATTTGCCTTTAAGCTCACTGGAATATTCTTTCATGATAAAAGATGAAACATTTCCTAAAACCTTTAGAATAATAACAGGTTTTAATAAAGAAAAGAAATATCTGATTACTTCCGGAGGAATAAAAGAAGGACAAAAAGTTTCTTTTTCAGTATCTTCAGGCTTTGACATTCTTAGCAAGACACGAGAAAAAACCATGAAGTTTTATGAAAACCACCGTACTGCGGATTTATTATTTCTATTTTCATCAGTATCAAGAAATATATCTCTTGGACCATTAGTAGTAACAGAAATTAAACTTGCTCCATTAAAATGGAAGGCTCCACTTATCGGAATGTTTAGTTATGGAGAACTGGGAACCAAAGGGGAAAATGAAAAACCTGTGTTTTATAACCAGTCGTTTACTTTAGTCACCATAAAAGAAATAAACCCTTAAAACAATTCAATTATAATGCAAAAGTTAATTCAAGCTTTAATAGACAAAATAACTCTTTTGGAATCTGTAGAATCTTTTGAAAAATCCAAAATTGAATTAATTCAGGGATTAAAAAAACTTGCTATTGAATCAGATATTTATGATTTTAAAATTTCAAAAGCATTAAAAGATAAAAATATTTTAAACTCCCTTCTTACAAAAACATCGGAAGATCTGGAAATCGCCTTGAATCAGTTAAAAAATCAAGCTGATGAATTGAATATATTAATAAATACTATTCCTGCTATGGTTTACTTTAAAGATAGTAAACTAAGATACAGATTAGCCAATAAAGCCTTTCTTGACTTTTCAGGACTAACAAAAGAGGAGTTAATAGGAAAATCTCTACATAATATTTTTAAAGACTATGTTCCTTTTGGTGATTATGAAAAAAAAGAGCAAAAAGTTATTGAACAGGGAAAGCTTTATTTTCATATTGAAGAACAATTACAAAAAAATAACAAAACTATATGGGTACATACAAATATTGCCCCGGTAAGAAATCAAAAAGGAAAAATCATTGGCCTCATTGGGGTTTCCTGGGATATTACTGATCAAAAAAATTATGAACAAACATTAACAAAAGCAAAAGAATTAGCCGAAGAAGGAGAAAGAATAAAAGACCAGTTTCTAACCAACATGAGTCACGAAATAAGAACCCCTCTAAACGGAATTATTGGAATGGCAGAGGTTCTGGAAAATACTGAATTAAACGAGAACCAAAAAGAATATCTTTATATTTTAAAAAACTCCGGAGAACATTTAATTAATTTAATTAATGATGTTTTCGAATACTCAGCAATTGAAAAAGGAGAAATAAAACCTGGTTATGACATATTTAATTTAAAAGATTTATTACACCAAATTATTGATCTTTTTAAACCTCAAATAGAAAAAAAAGGACTGTCGCTTACTTATGAAATTAAATCACCTGATTATATCAAGTCAGATAAAAAATTAATAGAAAAAATTATAAGAAATCTTATATCAAATGCTGTTAAATTTACTGATAAAGGAAGTATTTCATTAAGTGTAAATCAGATATCACAAAAAGAAAAAGATAATATCACTTTACATTTTTCTATTAAAGATACAGGAATAGGCATTCAACCACAGCATTTAGGCCGGTTATTTGGAAGTTTTACCCAAGTTGACAACTCCACTACAAAAAAATATCAGGGTACGGGCCTGGGATTAGCTATTTCAAAAAAACTTGTAGAGATGTTAAAAGGTAAAATAGGAGTAGAAAGTAAATGGAAACAAGGTTCTGAATTTTGGTTTGAAATACCTGCTGTTGCAATAAAAAAAGAAACTCCACACAATGATGAAAAAATATTATTAAAAGAGATTTTAAATGGATTTAGAGTATTATTAGTAGAAGATAACCTAATAAACCAAAAAATAACTAAAATGACACTGGAAAAAGAAGGATGTGTCGTCGATGTTGCTGGAAATGGAAAAGAATGTTTAGAAAAATATCATAATAAATATTACGACCTAATTCTTATGGACATACAAATGCCTGTTATGGATGGACTGGAAGCAACGAGAAGAATTCGTAAATATGAAAAAATTCATAAAGACCGTCGATCATTTATAGTCGCTTTAACAGCAAATGCCCTTAAAGAAGATAAAGATAGAGCATTAAAAGCAGGGGTAGATGGTTTCATTGCCAAGCCTTTTAAACCTGATGAATTATTTCAAATCCTATACCGTTTTATCATACGTAAATAAAAATGAATTCAACGGAAATAATTATTTTAATTATATCAGGGGTTTTGGTAGGTTTTATTAACACCCTTGCCGGAGGCGGAAGTATAATTTCATTATCGGTTTTAATTTTATTGGGACTGCCGGCAAACATTGCTAATGGTACAAATCGTATTGCTGTAGGTTTGCAAAATGTAGTAGGTGTATCTAGTTTTAGTCAACAGAAAGTAATGCCATGGAAGAAAGGATTATTACTTTCTATTCCAGCAATTGCAGGCTCTTTAATTGGCGCCAAAATAGCTGCCGATATCAATGAACATGTTTTCCGTATTGCTATTGGTGTTATTATGCTTATAATGATGGCTTTTATTTTATTTAAGCCCCAACAATATATATATGGGAAAAAAGAAATTCAGGAAAAACCATTAAATTGGAAAACTTATATCATTTTCTTTTTTATAGGAATATATGGAGGCTTTATTCAAATGGGAGTGGGTTATTTTTTACTGGCAGGAATAGTATTAGGAGCAGGTTATGATCTTATTAAAGCCAATGCTATTAAAGTACTCATTGTGTTACTTTATACGCCATTCGCCATGTTAATTTTTTTTATAAATAATCAAATTAATTGGAAATATGGCTTAACATTAGCAATAGGAAATATGGCCGGAGCATGGATTGCATCCCGCATGGCAGTGAAAAAGGGTATTAATTTTGTTAAATGGGTTATTATTGTAGTCATTATTATTACTACAGCTCAAATGTTTGGCTTATATGATTTTAAAAGTATTATACAAACACTAATTCAACCAAAATAAATTTGCATTAAATTAAATTATACACACATGAAAAAAATAATACTTCTTCTTTTAGGTTTAATTTTAATTATTTCTTCATGTAATATAAAACAAGGACATCCTGAGAAAACAACAGGAAAATACGTTTTAGTAATACATGGAGGAGCTGGCACCATTCTTAAAAAGAATATGACTTCTAAAAAAGAAAAACTTTATCTGGAAAAATTAAGCCAGGTAATAGATAGCGGTGAATATATTTTAAAAAATGGAGGTTCTGCTCTTGATGCTGTGACAAAATGTATTACCATCATGGAAAACTCACCACTTTTTAACGCGGGAAAAGGGTCTGTTTTCAATGCAGATGGAAAAAATGAAATGGACGCATCTATAATGGATGGCTCAAATTTAATGGCAGGAGCAGTTGCTTGCGTGCAAAACATAAAAAACCCAATCCTAGCAGCAAGAGCCGTAATGGAACACTCCAAGCATATTTTAATTGTTAGTAAAGGAGCAGAAATATTTGCTAAATCTCAAGGCCTTGTAATTAAACCTTCATCTTATTTTTTTACAGAAAGCAGATGGAAATCCTATTTGCGAGTAAAGAAAAAAATAGAAGAAGGAGAAAAACATGGAACCGTTGGGGCTGTGGCACTTGATACACAAGGAAACCTTGCAGCAGGAACATCAACTGGAGGAATGACATATAAAATGCCGGGCAGGGTTGGCGATTCTCCAATTATTGGGGCGGGAACTTATGCTGATAATTCTACATGTGCGGTTTCATGTACCGGTCACGGGGAGTATTTTATTAAAAATGTTGTTGCCTATGATATTGGAGCTTTAATGAAATACACTCAGGTTAGCCTAAAGGAAGCTGCCAACTATGTTATTCTCGATAAACTAAAAAAACAACATGCTGAAGGTGGTGTAATTGCAGTAGATAAATTTGGGAATTTCACAATGACATTTAATACATCAGGAATGTACAGAGGATATGTTACCTCTGATGGATTTAAAGGCGTGAAAATTTATAATAAAAACTTTAGAAATGAAGATTGACTACAATGAAATATTGCAACAAATAACATTAGATCTTAAAAATATTAAATATAAAGGTGATGTAGCTAATTATATTCCGGAATTAAAAAGTGTCGATCCCAATAAATTTGGGATTTCATTGCAATTTTTAAACAAAAGAGGGTATAATTCAGGAGATTTTAATATTAAATTTTCAATTCAAAGTGTTTCAAAGGTTTTTGCTCTTGCCATGGCTTTCGAAAAATTAGGAAATAAAATTTGGCATAGAGTTGGTGTCGAGCCATCAGGAACATCTTTTAATTCGCTATTACAATTGGAATATGAAAACGGTATTCCCAGAAATCCTTTTATTAATGCGGGAGCTCTGGTTGTTTGTGATATTTTAATTGATTTATTGTCTGAGCCCAAAAAAGATTTTTTAAAATTTGTTCAAAAACTGGCAGGAAATATTCATATACAATACAATAAAAATGTTGCACGTTCTGAAAGTGAAGTTGGATATAGGAATGCATCTTTAGCATACTTATTAAAAGACTTTGGGAACATAAAAAATCCTGTCGATAAAGTGTTGGATTTTTACTTTCACATTTGCTCTATTGAAATGACATGTGAAGAATTGTCGAAATCATTTCTTGTTTTTGCAAATCATGGGATAAACCCCCATAATAAAGAAAAAATTTTATCAGAAAGTAAAACAAAACGATTAAATGCATTGATGCAATCTTGTGGATTTTATGATGAATCGGGGGAATTTACTTTTACTGTTGGGCTACCCGGGAAAAGTGGTGTTGGTGGTGGAATTGCAGCTATCTTTCCGGGAGAATTTGCAATAAGTGTTTGGAGCCCCCGATTAAACAAAAAAGGTAATTCAATTTTGGGAATGAAAGCACTTGAATTATTTACTACTATTTCAGGAAAGTCTGTTTTTTAATTACATATATTATGTTGATAATTGCACATCGTGGCGCTAGTGGCCATTTTCCGGAAAACACTCTGCTTTCTTTTGAAGAAGCAATAAAAACAGGTGCCAAAGCTATAGAACTTGATATTCATGCCTGCAAAACAGGTGAGCTGGTTGTAATTCATGATGATACTGTGAACCGTACAACAAATAAAAAGGGAAATATAGATAATTATTCCTTATTAGATTTAAATAAACTGAATGCCGGAAAAAATGAAAAAATTCCTTCACTATTAGAAGTTTTGAATTTGGTTAACAGCCGTGCAAAAATAAATATTGAGCTTAAAGGTAAAGGCACCGGGAAAAAACTAGCAGCCTTTTTAACGGATTATTGTAAAGCACATAATATAAAACATAGCAACTTTTATATCTCTTCTTTTAGGCATAATGAATTGAAGACATTTCATCACTTAGCTCCTGACTTTCCAATAGGAATATTATATCATTTTTATCCTCGTCATTTTGTTATGCTTGCAAAAAAATTAAAGGCACACTCTATAAATGTATCTTTTTCGGCATTAAGTTCAACTTTAGTAAACAAAATACATTCCCATAATTTAGAGGTATGGGTATATACCGTAAATACTATTGAGCAATATCATAAGGTGGAAAGGCTTGGAGTAGATGCTGTTTTTACAAATTTCCCAAAACTTTTTGTTGAATCGCGAAAAAAATAAATATATTTTACTGATTAATCATAGAGATTACTTTTTCCCAATTTTTTTCCAATTGCATCACCTCATCTTTATTCTTTTCAGGTAAAAATACTTTATCTATCTTCCACTGATTTTCTAATTCTTCTGTTCCCTTCCAAAACCCGGTATATAATCCTGCAAAATATGCTGCTCCTAAGGAGGTACTTTCAAGGATTTCGGGACGTTGAACTTTTGTTTGAAGTAAATCTGACTGGAACTGCATTAATAAATTATTAGCCGAGGCACCACCATCAACTCTTAAAGTTTTTATTTTATATTTTATGTCTTGCTGCATAGCGTCAATAACATCTTTTGATTGAAATGCTATCGATTCAAGTGCAGCTCGTGCAATATGAGCTTTTGAAGTTCCGCGTGTTAAACCATAAACAGCACCTTTTGCATATTGATTCCAATAAGGAGCTCCCAAACCTGTAAAAGCAGGAACAAAATACACACCTCCATTATTTTCCACCGTTGATGCTAACTTTTCACTTTCACCTGCAGTATGAATAATTTGCAGTTCATCTCGAAGCCATTGAATAACGGCACCTCCAACAAATACACTTCCCTCTAAAGCATATGAAACTTCATTATTTAATTTCCATGCAATAGTTGTTAATAACCTGTTTTGAGAAATAACAGGTTTATTACCTGTATTTAAAACTATAAAACAGCCGGTTCCATAAGTATTTTTTACCATTCCCTTATGAACACACATCTGTCCGAATAAAGCAGCTTGTTGATCACCGGCAACACCGGTAATTGAAATTGACTCACCAAATAAACTTTCCTTTGTATCTCCAAAAAAATCACTGTTTGATTTTACCTCTGGAAGGATATTCTCAGGAATATCAAGAATTTTTAATAACTCTTTATCCCAGTTTAAAGTATTAATATTAAACAAAAGTGTTCGTGAAGCATTAGAAACGTCCGTAAAATGGTGTTTTCCTCCGGTTAAATTCCAAATCAACCATGTATCAACCGTTCCAAATGCCAGCTCACCATTTTCGGCCATATCTCTGGCACCCGGTACATTATCAAGAATCCATTTAATTTTGGTACCGGAAAAATAAGCATCAATTTCCAGACCTGTTTTCTTCTTTATCAAATCTTTAATACCCTGCTTTTTAAGCTTGTCACACATTTCAGCTGTCCTACGGTCCTGCCACACTATAGCATTATAAACAGGTTTTCCGGTTTTCTTATTCCATACAATAGTGGTTTCCCTTTGGTTTGTTATGCCAATAGTTTCCACTTCTCCTATTTTTATCCCAGCCTTGTTAATGACTTCACTTGCAACTTCATATTGTGTTTTAAATATCTCAACCGGATTATGTTCAACATAACCCGGTTGAGGAAAATACTGAGTAAATTCTTGTTGTGAAACTCCTTTTATTTTACCATTATGATCAAATAAAACAGCTCTGGAACTTGTTGTACCTTGATCTAGCGCCAGTATGAATTTTTTTTTCACTTTAAAAGTTAATTAATTTAAACCACAATTTTTAATAATCTGCGAAAACTTTTCTAATAATAAACTTAATCTAAAAGATACCCTTTTGCCAAGTTAGTATAAGATTCTACCTGTTCTTTCTGCCAGTTTCTTCTTTTATTAAGTTCCTTTGCCATTACTTTGGCAACCACCGGGGCAACTTTTATACTTTCTCTGGCATCCAATAATAGCAAGCGAATTCTTCTTGCAAGAAAATCCTCTACTTGTAATGCCATTTCTTCTCTTACAGCCCATACTACCTCTGCTTTAAGAAATGGATACTTCGGACTTAACCTTTCAGCTAACGAATGGTTTTCCGCAATTAACAATTTTATTTTTTGCAAATCAGAACCATAATTATTAGGAAATTCCGTTGATTGATGGTTCATAATGTAACCATGAATAGGCATGTTAGCAGTTACCGATGGCTTTTCCTCCAAACCGGCAATTAAAACAGCTTTATCAATAGTATCTTCTCCCATTTTTCTATAGGTAGTCCATTTCCCACCAATTATATTAACTAATCCGGAAGGTGAAACAGTTATTTTATGACTTCTGGAAATTTCTTTTGTTTTCTCATTTTCATCAGGTGCTGCCAATGGCCTAAGCCCTGCAAAAACACTTAAAACATCTTCTTTTTTAGGTTGGTAAGTTAGATATTTACCTGCTGTATTAAGGATAAAATCAATTTCTTCGGGTAAGGCACGGGGTTCAAGAGTAACCTTATCCATTTCAGTATCCGTTGTACCAACAACGACCTTACCATGCCATGGAACAGCAAATAAAACACGTCCATCGGAAGTACGAGGAATCATAATAGCAGAATCTCCCTGTAGAAATTTCTTATCCAGAACTATATGAACACCTTGAGAAGGAACAATTGTACGACGTGTTTCAGGAGCATCCATTTGAATAATTTCATCAGCAAAAACCCCCGTAGCATTAATAACTACTTTCGCTTTTAATCGGAATTCTTCTTCTGTAAAAGCATCTACAGCATTAACTCCGTTTATAAAGCCAAAATTATCTTTTAACAGCCCTGTTACCTTTAAATAATTAATGGCAGTACCATGATTATCTTCCAATGTTTGGGCAAGATTAATCGCCAATCTGGAATCATCAAACTGACCATCATAATATATTACACCACCATTTAACCCCTTTTTCTTAAGATTAGGGATAGCCTTTGTCACCTCTTCAGTACTAATATGTTCGGATGGCCCCAACCCGAGTTTTCCGGACATCATATCATAAACCTTTAGTCCTAAAGTATAAAATGGACCTCCCCACCAGTCATAATTTGGGATAATAAAAGACTGGTTTTTCACTAAATGTGGGGCATTCTGTTTTAACAAACCCCTTTCTTTCAACGCTTCTAAAACCAGAGAGACATCCCCTTGAGCTAAATATCTAACACCTCCATGTACAAGTTTTGTACTCCGGCTGGAAGTTCCTTTAGCAAAATCATGCTGTTCTAACAGTAAGGTTTTATATCCTCTGGTAGCAGCCTCTACAGCACAACCTAAACCAGTTGCACCTCCACCAATTACAAGCACATCCCATTCAGGAATATCCTTTATTTTCTTTAAATTAAATGATCTATTCATGGATTAAGCATTATTGAGTAAAGATAAAAATAAATCTTCCATAAAATAAAAGAAAGTCCAAAAATAAAATTAAACTACAGGACTGTGTTTTTGTAATAAACCCTGAATAATATCACTAACCTCTTCAGGTTTTTGCCATGTTAAAAAATGATTTCCATTAATAATAAAGAAATCAGTATTTCTTCTTTTAACAGGCAATATTCTGTCGGCAGAACCATTTATTTTATACAATCGGGAAGGTTTTTTAGAATTATGCCAGTGTAAAATTTTATCAATAGCCCAGGAAACAAAATCTACATCTGATTTTTTTAGAATTTCATCAAATAATTTGATTTGTTCCTCAGATTTTAAGTTAAAAAAATATTTTTTGAGTAGATCAGGATTGTTATAAAAAGATTTCGGGATAATCTTGTTAAAATTTATTTTTCCTGCAATTTTATATGAAACCGGCAATTCATCTGCTGTGACAACACTTGAAATTAATATCGTTAGAGAAGAGTTTAATAAAATATGTATTTCCGTAGCTACAATACCTCCAAAGGACAAGCCTATTAAAACATCAGTTCTATGAATTTCGTATTTCTTAATAAGGCGTCTGCAATAACTTAAAAGGGATTCGTTTTTTTCAGGTTTAAGCCAGTAAACATGAATAATATGATAATCACCGGGAAATTTTAGATAAGAGAAAGCTCTTTCGTCAGCACCGAGCCCGGTAAATAAAAATATTTTTTTTCGCTGATCATACATAATCACAAATAATAACCAATTAAGGTTCTAATTGAAAAAAACTAAAATTGACTTTCCCATATTTTCGATGTTGGAAAAATTCTTTAAAACCTGACAGGTCAACGCTTTCAGGATGTTCAATCACTAACAAGCCTGATGGCTTTAACAGTTCGTTTTCAAAAATTAGTTGAACTAAATCAACAAAGTTACTCATTTGGTAAGGAGGATCTGCAAAAATAAAATCATATTTTTCCGGTGTTTGCCTAACAAAACGGAACACATCTGAACGTTTTACTTTAAGGTTTTCCAAATGTAATTCCCCGGAACCCTTTTTTAACCAGCTAATACAATGTTGGTTCATATCTACTGCAGTTACAGAAGCACAGCCACGAGATGATAGTTCAAAGGCTATAGATCCCGTTCCCGAGAACAAATCCAGTCCGGATTTCCCATCCCAGTTTATATAATTTTGCATAATATTAAACAGTGCTTCCTTGGCAAGATCTGTTGTTGGTCTGACGGGAAGTCCGCCTGGTGGTTTTAAAATTCTTCTTTTATATGCCCCACCTATAATTCGCATTGGAAAGCATTTAAAAGTGTAAAAAACTTATGATGTACAGACTCATCCAAATCAAAAGTATAACGAACTGATTCATTAGGAGAAATAAGCGAACTATTTCTAATATAATGGTATATCATTTCATAATTTTTATCGCTTCTTTCAATTTTACCCATTAATTCTAATTGAACAGTTTCAGGGTTTAATTTAAGCTGTTCTATTGTTGAAAGAAGAAAATAAATAAAGTCTTCGCTACTTTTAAAGGAAAAATTATTCAAATAAAACAACTTGTTTTCTTTAAAATAAAGTATATCATAGTTTTCATCATGTACATCTATAAAAAGTTGATTTTTATTTAAATTATTTTTAAAACAATTCAACACCCCTTCAATCAGTCCGCTTGTATAATGGCAAATATTTATATTAGGCCAAAACTCTTTAACTTTCTCAGCAACCGGGTTGGGAAGATAATAAACATTACCTATACCTACATTTTTTAAATTATCGACTACTATGCGATGATTCTCTTGAAAAGGCTGATTAAAACCAAGATACAAATTTTTTTTATCATACTCCAATAACGGAAGAGGAACAAAAGTATAAAAAGGGTTTTGCATAAGAAAAATAACTTTTTGATATGGATAAGCAAACCATCCCATTTTATTCAATACCAAATCGAAAATCATGGGTATATCGATAATACTTTTCTTTTCGTCAAAATTAAATGATTGAAAGCTTAATAATTTTTCTTTTTCCGGGTGAAATACGGCAAAGGAAAAGCCATACAGATTTAACTGCATGGCCATAAAATATGATCTTGTATGGGATTCTTTAAAAGATTTATCCAGATAACTGATATGTGGTTTTATGCTTAAAGGCATAAAAAACTTTTATTCCCAGTTACCAGAAGTGGAAGGTTCTTCCATAGACCCCACTTTAAGTCCGGGATATTTTTTTATTTGTTTTTTACTGGCAATAAGGTTAAGAACCATTTGGTGGTTCATACCTTTTAAGAAAGCCTTAAAAGGAGCAGCTACTTCAAAAACATTTACTTTAACACCACCTTTCTTAATAACCCCTGCTTTAAGGATAAAGTGTTCACCACCGGAAAAAGGAATAATATCAATATTGTGATAATTGAATTTTGGTGTTTTACCAAATAATGAATCAGCAACGCTTACATATCCAACTGTATCATTAATAGTTAATGTAAAAGTAGTATCATGCGGGTCAGGAATCATTTTTACTACCGGGATTTGAGCACTATCCATAAAATGAATCAAGGTATCAAAAGACCCTGTATATCTACCATTTAACTGGCTGTAAATAAATTCAGCCAAACGGATATCTTTAAGGTATTTGATAACCACCTCTTCTCTGGCTTTCTTTTCCTTATTAAAATTAACAGGCTGCATAATACTATCATAAATAAGATAGGCCAAAACAAGTGCTGCAATTACTAAAACAATGTTGAGAATTTTATTTTTCATAGGTTAAAAATTTACCGGACAAATTTAAAATTTTTTATCATTTACTCTAAAAATATTTTTTTTCTTAATAAAATAAAATTTTTTACTTTCTAAATTTCCCTGTATCACCTTATTTCATAGTAATCAGGAATATTTTTAAGAAATAAAAGTTTTCTGTTTACATGATCAATTTTAACACAATAATGAGTTAATCCATTACTTAACATCAAAAATTTAGCCTCCAATGTAAAGTTATAAGCTGCAATTTGGTCAAAAGCACTTTGATTAAGTTTTACAGAGGGAGATTTAAACTCCAATAAAATTTCCGGTTTTCCATATCTGTTAAAAATTACAGCATCGAATCTTCGTTCTCTTTTATTTACAATAACTTTTCTTTCAACACCAATCAAAGATTCAGGAAAATTTTTCTCCATCATTAAATAATAAAGAAATGATTGTCTTACATTCTCCTCAGGAGTTAAACGAACCCATCTTTTACGAAAAATATCAAAAATTTCAACTTTACCAGAGGTACTTTCACGAAATTGCATGTCAAAATTCGGTAAATTTAATTTCATTTAAAAAAATCTTTTATAAAAAACCTCTTTTGACTTTCATCTTTTTCCGTGTAAAGATACTCAAAAAATAAAACAGCCTGTTTAATTTTTCATTTTAATTCTTTATTGTAAATTTGCAAGTAAAAAGCGATGATTTCGAAGAAAGATATTGTAGAAAACTGGCTGCCCAGATATACCGGAATGCCCCTGGATCAGTTTGGGAAATATATATTACTTACTAATTTTAATCAGTATATTGATTTATTTGAGAAAATACAAGGCGTTCCTGTACACGACCGTAGTAAATCTATGATTGCTGTAACTTCCGGTGATATTACAATGATAAATTTCGGAATGGGAAGTGCTAATGCTGCAACAATCATGGATTTGTTGTCAGCGATATCTCCTAAAGCAGTATTATTTCTAGGAAAATGCGGAGGATTAAAAAAGAAAAATAAAGTTGGAGATTTTATACTTCCTATAGCTGCTATACGGGGAGAAGGTACTTCTGATGATTATTTTCCTTCTGAGATTCCTGCATTGCCAGCTTTTAATTTACAAAAAGCAATATCCACAACTATTCGTGATATGTCACGCGATTATTGGACAGGGACTGTTTTCACAACTAACCGCAGAGTGTGGGAACATGATAATAAGTTTAAAAAATATTTAAGAAAAACCAGGAGCATGGCCATAGATATGGAAACGGCCACTATTTTCAGTGTTGGTTTTTATAATAAAATTCCTACCGGAGCGCTTCTTCTTGTTACTGATCAGCCAATGGTTCCGGAGGGTGTAAAAACACAAGAAAGCGACAAAAAAGTCAATGCCCAATTTGTTGAAGAACATGTTTTAATAGGGATTAAATCATTAGAACAGCTAATAAATAAAGGACTAACTGTTAGGCATCTAAGATTTTAATTTTTTGGAAACACAGAAGATATTTCAAAATTTAAAAAACAAAATCTATTTTCCTGTATATTTTTTATACGGTGAAGAACCTTTTTACATAGATGAAATTACCCGCTATATTGAAAACAACGTTATTGAAGAGTCAAATCGTGACTTCAACCAAACAGTTGTATATGGAAGAGATGTTTCTGCCAAAGACATAGTAGACATTTCTCATCGCTTCCCAATGATGGGAAACTATCAATTAGTAATTGTTAAGGAAGCTCAAAATATTAAAAACCTGGAACCAATTGAGAATTATGTTAAAAACCCAATGGATTCTACAATATTGGTTCTGAATTATAAATATAGAAAATTAGATAAAAGAAAAACTTTATATAAAACTTTAAATCAATCTAAAGATGTTGTATTATTTGAGTCCCCCAAATTATACGATAATAAGATTCCTCAATGGATTAATGACCGTGTAAAACTAAAGGGAAATACAATATCTCCTCAATCTGCTATGTTATTGGCCGAATATCTTGGTAATGATTTAAGTAAGATAAACAATGAATTAAGCAAACTTTTTATTAATATCAAACCCGGAGAGGCAATCTCCACAGAACATATTGAAAAAAATATTGGCATTAGCAAAGACTATAATATTTTTGAATTCACAAAGGCTATTGGATTCCGGAATATAGAAAAAGCCATTAAGATTATTGATTATTTTGAATCAAACCCTTCACAAAATCCATTAATGCTTATCATTCCAACAATGAATAATTATTTTATGAAGGTGTTTCTTTATCAACAGATAAGTCATTTACCAAAAAACAAGATTGCAGCAGCACTTGGAATAAATGCCTTTTTTATTAATGAGTACAGTATAGCTGCCAAAAACTATCCTGCACAAAGAATACCTTCAATAATTGAAGAAATTTACCAACTGGATTTAAAAAGCAAAGGTGTAGGATCATCAGAATCCACATCATATGGACCACTAAAAGAATTTGTTTTAAAATTATTCATCTAAACAAATTATATCATAACCATAATTAATCTGCAATGATAATTGCATTATTTATAAATAGAAAGAATTAAATCATTATATTTTGAGAGGATAAATTTCCTTTTTAATTTTAGGTTTGCTGTTATTTCACCCGTTTCTATTCCCCATTCATCATTAATAAGTTCAAACTTCTTAATTTTTTCAGTATCACCAAAGTATTTATTATATTGATTTATTTCTTCTTTTATTCTTTTTTTAATAATCTGATTAGAAATCATTTCCTCTTTTGAAACAACTTTACATTCCTTTTGGGCACACCAATTTCTTAAAAATTCAAAATCAGGGATAATAATAGCTGCTGCAAATTTTTGATTTTCACCAACTACCATTATTTGATCAATAAAAGGAGATTCTTTAAATTTATTTTCAATTAATGCCGGGGAAATATATTTACCCATAGAGGTTTTAAATATTTCTTTAACCCTTCCTGTAATCTGAAGAATCCCATTTTTATCAATTCTTCCAACATCTCCGGTATGCATCCAACCGTCAATAATTGTTTGGGAAGTTAATTCAGGATCTTTATAATAACCTTTCATAACATTGTCACCCCTAACAAGAATTTCACCCTCAGAAGATATTTTTACTGAAATATTTTCCAGAGGAGGGCCAACGGTTCCAATTTTTCTTTTTCCCTTTGTAAATGTATTACAAGATATAACCGGCGAAGTCTCTGTCATACCATAACCTTCCACTAAAGGAATTCCTGCAGCATTAAAAACTTTAGCCAAACGAGGCTGAAGTGCAGCTCCCCCTGAAACAACAGCTCTCATATTTCCGCCAAGGGCGGCACGCCATTTTGAAAAAATTATCGGGTCGTAAAATTTTAACTGAAGCAAATAAACAGGATTTTTTATATCGTATTTATACTTTTCACCCAAGCGAACAGCACGAAAAAATAATCCTTTAGCAACAGGATTCAAATTCCGGCCTTTGGCAATAATTTTATCATAAACTTTTTCCAGTAAGCGAGGTACGGTAGTAAGCACCTCAGGTTTAACTTCTAAAATATTAGCCCCAATGGTACCCATATTTTCAGCATAATAAATAGAAACGCCTAAATACATTAAAATGTAAATATTTGTCCTCTCATAAACATGACACAAAGGCAAATAACTTAAGGCCCTGCATGTTTCATCTACCGGAAAAATATGCTTCAGGTTCATTACATTACTTAAAATATTTTTATGGGATAACATTACCCCTTTTGGGTTTCCTGTTGTTCCGGATGTGTATATGATGGTAGCTGTATCTTCATGGAGAACAGAAGCTTTTTTTTCTTCCAAAAGAAGAGGATATGTATTATTTTTCCCAAGGTTAATTAGCTCCTGCAAATGAGGAATATCATCGAAATGTTTAAATGTATATAAACCTTTAATTTTCTTAATTTCAGGTATAATATGTTTGATTTTCCGGTATAGTTCCCAACCTGAAACAAAAATATACGTTACTTCCGAATGAGTTAAAATATATCTGTAATCATTATCGCTTATAGTAGGGTAAACAGGAACATGAATTGCCCCAATTTGCAGAATAGCGTAATCAAGAATATTCCATTCGGGCCTGTTAGGGGAAATTGTAGCTATTTTATCTCCTTTTTTTACACCTAAAGATATTAATCCATAGCTAATATTGTCAACCATTTCCCTAATAGTCTTAAGGTTATATTTTTTCCACTCTCCGTTTTCCTTTCCGGCTAAAACATCGTCCTTTCCTTTAAAAGATTGTTCATAATGATCTAGTATATCAAATAATCTTCTGATTTTCATCTGCTTATAATTTTATATTTCATTGGTCACAAGGGGCTTACTACGATTAACTAATAACTTATCATAGTAAATTATATGTTAGAAAATAAATTTGAAAATATTATCTCCATTATTCTTTATGAAATACTGTTGCACTGGCTTGTGCTGTAGGCATAATTACCAAATCGTTAATATTTACATTTTTTGGCAATGTAGTTACAAAATAAACCACGTCTGCAATATTTTCAGGATGAAGTGGCTCGTATCCTTTATATACAGAATTAGCTTTATTTTTATCACCTTTAAACCTGACAATAGAAAATTCTGTTTCAACCGCACCCGGAGCAATTTGCGTTACTTTGATTCCGTGATTAACAGTATCTATCCTAATACCCTTAGAGAGAGCATCAACAGCATGTTTAGTTGCACAATAAACAGCACCATTCGGATATACTTCCTTCCCGGCTATAGATCCTATGTTAATAACATGTCCTTTTTTCTGAAGAATCATTAAAGGCAATACAGCTCTTGAAATATATAATAGTCCTTTAATGTTTGTATCTATCATCCGTTCCCAATCATCAATATCTCCATCTTGTACTGTATTCATTCCAACTGCCAAACCTGCATTATTAATTAAAATATCAATAGATTTCCACTCTTCAGGCAAATTATCAATAGCCTGAAACACATCTTTTTTTATTCTAATATCAAAAGCTAAAGGCAAGACTTCAATTCCATATTCTTCAGTAAGCTTTTCAGAAATGTTTATTAATTTTTCTTTCCGGCGACCTGTTAATATTAGACTATGTCCGGTTTCCGCAAATTTCTCAGCGCAAGACAGGCCAATGCCACTAGTAGCACCGGTAATAAGAACTATATTTTGCATGCTATTTTTTTTAGGCCGCTAAGATAAGAAAAATTATTTTTGACTTTATTAGCATAAAAGTTCAAAAAATATTAAAGTTGAAATTGATATTGAACCCCACCCATAATCCATGTACCGGGTAATACTACACTACCAATATCATGGTATTGCATATTAAACAAATTTTTTTCCTGAATAAATATTTTTATCTTTTTATATTTATAGTTAACTTTAAGATTTAATAAATAAACTGTTTTAAAGGGCAACAGTTTTCCAGCGGAATAATTTAAATAATCACCATTTCTTTTTTGAATAGAAAAATCCCAACCCATACTTACATTTCTAAAAATTGGATTTTCCATAAAAATATTTACATTATATTTTAGATATTCTAAACTGTATAGGGTAATAAAATTATCGGCTGATTTGCTACTTTCCAACTGTGTATAATTGAAACGAATTGCATGTATATACTTTTTTATTTTTCTTTTTTCTGGTTTATAAATGGCAGAAAAAGAAAAACCGTAGGTATTTAAATTAGTAATGTTTTTACTTTCCCATTTTGAATTGATATCAGTTTTTATCCAATCAATAGTATTTTTACCAATACGGTTAAAAAATGAGATAGTTGCATAAAATTCATTAAAAAATAATTTTACTCCCAGTTCCATTCCTGAAACAGTTTCTGGTTTTAATTGAGGATTACTGATATGGTCAGGACCTTTGTAATATAAATCGGTAAATGTTGGTAACCTTATTGCATTATTAAAAGAAATAAAGGCCTTCATATTTTTTAAAAAAAAGTATCCTAAATCTATACCGGGAGATAAGTACACACCATAATTTGAGTTATAAAAACCATTTATTCCTGCCGACATGTTAAACTTATTTTTCCCATAGTACTGATTTACACTAATATTAAAGTTATTTCTGACAGCAGAATTATTATAATAAGCTCCTTCATCAAAAGAGGAGTAAATTGTATCATTTAATTTATCACCTAGCACGTTACTAAGTATTTTTTCTCCGTTGTAGTTAATACCAATGGTTGTTTTTCCTATCAAAGTATTAAATTTTAATTTCCCATTAATATTAAGCATGTCAGTACGATGAAAATTGGGCCCTTTATAAGGAAAAAAGCCATTTGGGGTATGAAATCCTGCACTATCATTTCCCATAACGAACCAAAGTCCTTGTTTTTCATACCAATTTTTTCCCTGTCTAAACAATTCAAACCGGTCATAAAGACGTTTTACAGCAATAGACCCGGAGACTTTGACAATATTACCAGTAGATAAATATAAAGAAGAAAATAAGCTTTTTATATGTTCGAATTCATTTGGATACTTTCCTGTATAAAACCCATATGCACCAAAAGCTTTATCCTGATAGGTTATTTGAAAATCTATTTTAGTATTATTTTTTTGATAAACAGATTGATGAAAAAGGTTTAAATTTTTAAAATCCGTATCTTGTTGATATCCGTCAGATTTTAAATATTGAACTGATGAAAGGTTCTTTATTTTTCCCAGAAGATAATTACCCGATAAAAGTCCATCAATTAATCCAAATTGTCCTACAGTAATTTTTGATATAACTTGATTTTTATTTAAAGGAGTTGTTATAATGTTAATTCCGCCTGAATATGCATTAGGCCCAAACCAGCGCGATGCCGGACCTTGAATAATTTCAACTTTTTTTATGTCATTTACCGGCAATGCAAAATCAAGATTATGATGCCCTGTTTGCGGGTCGTTTACAGGAATACCATTTATCAGAATAAGGTTTTGATTAAACGTGCCTCCTCTAACTGTCAAATCACTTTGCATACCAAAACTTCCTCTCTGACGCATATCAAAACCCGCTAACTGCTGTAATATATCACCAATTGTATTAACAGGAGCCTGTTGAATTTCTTTTTTTGGAATAATTTGAACGAAACGACTAGTTTCTTTAAAAAGCACTCTATTAGCAGGAGAAGACACTTCTACCTCGCCCAATTTAATAGTATCATTTTGTGAATAACCCTTAATATTTACCATCAATAAAAGAATCAAAATAAGTATGAAAGTTTTTTCTTTTTTCATGAAAATAAATAAATTAATAATTTTAGTTTTTACAACAACAGTCATTTCCATTTACCTAATCACTTCAACACATTTCAAGCAATTACTCAAAAGAAAGCACATAATGAATTTCTATTGAATAAAAAAACAGGAAATAGCAAAGCTGACAATGCTTGCCATTAAAAGCAGGGCAAAACTAAAAAATTTTAAAATGAGGAATTATTTTTATTAAGAAATCTTATAAAATACTATATTTCTGATTTATAATAGTTATTCTTTTAACATTTTATCATAACCACTATAATTTTCCACTTGTTTTATAATAGCATTTTTATCCAGAAAATGCGAATTTAACAACTGTTTATACCACCTGTCGGCAAGGGAATATTTTTTTTGTTCAAGTAAAATTTTGATAATATGTGCAGGTAAAACGGCAAAAGGATAATCGGGAAAATCACGTAATGCTTTTTCGAAAGTTTCTAATGCTGATTGTAAATTATTATGATTATAATAGTCGTATCCACGATTTAAATAATCATTTAATTTTGGGTTTAAAATAAGTCCGTAAATAGAAAAACAATGATCTGAACATCCTTCAATAATGTTGACATACTTAACGGAGGTATCAGGTGCAGGAAAGATCAATTTAAAATATTTCTTCTCTCCAACCCATTTAAAATGATAAACATTTGGGCAAACAGGTATTCCTGTTATTGACAAGGCAAAAATCTTATTTTTTTCCGGCAGACTTTCAATGTAAGTTTTCTTATTTACACAAAAATAACCTGTTGAAGATTGGTTTTCAATTGACATTTCCACAATCAAAGAATCATGAGTTTTTTCGACAGCCAATATAGCTAAAGGGTGAGTTGACACTGCAAAATTAGGCTCAAGGACTCTGTTTTGGCCAAATAAAGCAATGTTAAAAAAGAAAAAAAAGACGGCAGAAATAATTAATTTTACCATAAATCATAACGTTAAGTTAAAGAAAAAAGCCACAGAACAAAATCTGTGGCTTTTTTCTTTTGAATAATAAATATTATTTAGTTTTTCCTAATTTAAAATCAAGTCCGAAAGAAACTCCGTAAGTACTTTTGGAATAATTTTTTTTATAATTAACAGGAGTTGAACCAATATTCTGAGTATATGAATATGTTTTATCATTATAACTTACAATATATCCTCCGAATTGGAACGTAACACGATCATTAATTTTGTATGCACCACCGGCTCCATAAGTATTTGTTGTCAAACTATAACTCAAATCACTTTGATATGATTGATTAACACCTGTAACGGCATAAAGATAACCTGCGCTTAGAGTCAAATTTGGAGCAACATTAAATTCCGCACCCAAAGCATATTCTCTGAAATTTTTTCCAATTTCTGTTTTAACATCTTTCCATCCGGTATTTCTGTCTCCATACATATGAACACCACCTTGCAAACTAAACACTTTGCTTACTTTGTAATTAATACCGATAGATAATAAAGAAGGCATATCTGCATTTGTTTTGGCGCCATCAGGGAACATGTAAATAGGAGTACCATCAGGGTTAAGTCCAATCTTATATCCTTTTCCGGCAGGAGTACTGTTAGTTAAGGTCATATGTGTGATAAACTCATATTTAATTCCAATATCAATTTTATTATTGGCCATCGAAATATTAGCACCTACAATTGGTGTAAACCCAGTACCTGATTGTTTCACATCAATATCCTGATTACCCATTAAAGATGCTCCGCCATATAATTGTTTAGCTTTTGCAGCCAAAGCTGTTGAGGTACCATAAAAAGCTGTTTGTGCAGCTGATAATGTCATAGCGTTGATTTGATCTTGAGTAAATCCAAACTGAAGCAAAGCACCTTCAAAAACTGCTTTTTGTTGTGCTGTCATTACACCACCGTTTACAGCTTGATCAAAGGTATATCCTCCTGCACCTGCACCAACCCAGTTTTGTAAACCATCGCCAGCAGTCTTAGCAGAAGCAGATCCTGCCATAGCTTGATCACCAACGCCGTTCATAAAAGTACTAGCTCCAACAGAGCCCCCTGAAGCAAGATTAAATTTTATGTCATTTACATAACCTGAATATGAATTTCTGGCTATAACATAACGCCCGCCGGCATAAATGGAAAAATTATCTGATATAGCATAAGTAATACCAAATTGCACACCATAGTAAACGGAAGATCCTTTTAAAAACATATCAGCCGAATACCCGGTAACACCTAAACTACCTAAGGATTTACTTAAAGCAGCTATAGGAACTTCCGCCATTGGAATTCCATTATTAAATGTAGCGCTACCGCCACCTCCAATAACATTAACACCTAATGAAAACGCAAAACGACCGGTTTTATAAGCCATATAAAGGCTTGGAAATACCGGGGCGGCAACGGTACCAATATATGTTTTGTTATTAAGATAAGGGAAATTGGCAATAATTGTTTGAGTTTGATAAATAGATTGGTTGCTTAATGAAATATAGAACCCATCTGATAATTTAGCAAGGCCTGCAGGGTTAAAATAAACAGCATCAATACTTGTTGACGCGTCTCTTACAAGCATTCTGGTCCAAGCCGTACTTTGGTTGGTGTTGGTAACTAAACCACCAGCATAGGTAAAGTTAACGGCTAATAAAAGAGATAACAGTGTAACTGTAATTTTTTTCATGGTAAAATAATTTGGTTAATACTGATGCTAATGTAAAAATTTTTATAACAACGTGCTACCAAATTCAACAAAAAAAACATTACGAAAAAGATACAAATCAAAGTTAAAACTTATTAACTTGAGTTTCAGATACTTGATATTACATAAATTTTAAAATATGAGGCTTAAAAGTTCAAAAGCATAAGTTATTTTTGATTCTCCAACCAATTTCTTGCATTAATAAAAGCTTCAAACCATGGGCTAACGCCATTATTTTTTCCATATTCGGGGTATTCAGGCCATTGCCATGGGAAGATTGCTCTTTCCAGGTGAGGCATCATTGCAAGATGCCGTCCATTATTTGAACAAACAGCAGCAGTTGCCCAATCAGACCCATTTGGATTACCGGGATATCTATCATAACTATATGATATTGGAATACAATATTTATCTTTAAAATAAGGAAAATTAAATTTTCCTTCCCCATGAGCTACCCACACTCCCAAACGAGTATTAGCCAATGAACCCAGCATAACCCCATTATTTTCATGAATATTAACATTAACAAATCCGGATTCAAATTTACCAGAGTCATTATGTTGCATTACAGGCCTTTCCGGATGTTCAGGATATATAAGGTTTAATTCCATCATTAGTTGACAGCCATTACAAACTCCCAGACTAAGAGTATTTTCGCGACTATAAAAGTCATCTAATGCTTTTTTAGCATTTGAATTATATAAAAAAGCTCCTGCCCAACCTTTTGCTGACCCCAGCACATCAGAATTTGAAAAACCACCAACAAAAACAATCATTCCTACATCTGACAAATTTTCTTTTCCTGAGATTAAATCAGTCATATGAACGTCTTTCACATCAAAACCTGCAAGATACAAAGCATAAGCCATTTCACGATCACCATTAACACCCTTTTCTCTAATAATAGCAGCTTTTACTTTAGGCAAATTAGAGAAATCTTTTAACTTTCCATTAAAATTTTTATTAAAGTGAAATTGAAGATCTTGTTTTGTTATATTCTTAAATCTATCGTGAGCAAGTCCGTTTGCGGTTTGCTTTCTATCAAATAAATAAGAGGTTTCAAACCAAACATTTCTTAATTTACCTATATTTAATTTAAAATTAATTTTTTCTTTTTTTATAATAATTTCAGGGTTAACTTTTAATGTCGTTTTACCTAGTATAGTATAATTGACTTTATTATCTTTAAGTATATCTATTACTTTATCATCGTTAACCTGGATGACAACAGCAGGATTTTCACTAAACAAAATTTTTATTAGATCCTTTTCATCAAATCCATCAAGTGAAATATCCATTCCGGTTTCAAGATTAGGGAAAGTCATTTCCAACAAAGTAGTTATTAAACCTCCTGAAGAGACATCATGTCCTGCTAAAATTTGTTGTTGTGAAATAAGGTTTTGAATAAGGTTAAATACTTTTTTGAAATAATTTGGGCTTTCCACATCAGGAACATCCATTCCTACTTTTCCCAATGTTTGATAGAAGCTACTTCCACCAAGATTAAATGTTGGTCTGGCAAAGGGAATATAAATTATATGAGCACCTTGTTCTCTTTTCAATTGAGGATGTACAACTCTCTTTATGTCAGAAACCTCTCCTGCTGCGGTAATAATTACAGTACCCGGGGCAAGTACAACTTTTCCGTTTGGATATTTTTGGGACATTGATAAAGAATCTTTCCCTGTTGGAACAGGAATTCCTAAATCAATGCAAAATTTACTTAATGCAGAAACAGCCTGATAAAGCCTGGAATTTTCTCCTTCATTTCTGGCGGGCCACATCCAGTTTGCACTTAAAGCCACGCTATTTAATTGACGAGTAAGAGGTGCCCAAACAATATTTGTTAAAGCCTCTGCAACAGCAAGTCTGGAGCCGCTTTCAGGATTAGCTAAGGCAGCTGCCGGAGCATGCCCAAGGGCGGTTGCCATACCTTTTTCACCTTTAAAATCAAGAGCAATAACTCCAAGGTTATTTAGTGGCAATTGCAGAATACCTGTACACTGTTGCATTGCCACCCTTCCTCCTACCGAACGATCTACTTTATTTGTTAACCAATCTTTACAAGCGACAGCTTCCAGTTGCAAAACATCAAAAAGATAAGATTTAAAATTTTTAATATCATACTTAGGAGAAATAAAATCTACCTGTTGTTTTTTATCTGTCAGAATTGTTTTGGGTGGTTTTCCAAGCAAATACTCCAGTTTAAGGTCTACAGCGCAAACCCCATTTTCATCTTCAACCAAAAACCGGTCACCTTCTTTTATTTCACCTACAGTGTAAAAAGGAGAACGTTCTCTTTTAGAAATTTGCTCCAGGCGAGGTAAATCTTTTTTACGAACTACAAGGCCCATTCTTTCCTGCGATTCATTTCCCAATATTTCTTTATAAGATAAAGTTGGGTCACCAATTGGCAATTTATTAATTTTTATTACTGCCCCCACCTCTTCTACCAGTTCAGATAAGCTGTTCATATGTCCTCCGGCACCATGATCGTGTATAGAGACAATAGGATTATCATCCGACTCAACGCAAGTTCTTATGGCATTTGCTACTCTTTTTTGCATTTCGGGATTAGACCGCTGAACAGCATTCAGTTCTGTACCCAGGCTATATTCACCGGTAGCCACAGAAGAAACAGCACCTCCTCCCATGCCGATTCTGTAATTATCACCTCCCAGTACAACTATTACATCCCCTTCCTCAGGAATATCTTTAAAAGCGTCTCTTTTGTTTGCATAGCCAACACCACCTGCCTGCATAATTACTTTATCATAAGCATAAGTTTTCCCATTCTCCTCATGTTCAAATGTAAAAAGGCTTCCATTTATTAGCGGCTGTCCGAATTTATTTCCAAAATCAGAGGCGCCATTGGAAGCTTTTATCAAAATTTCATCAGGAGAATGATATAGCCATTTCCTTATTTTTATTTTATTTTCCCAATTCTTTGTAGTATCCAGACGAGGATATGCTGTCATATAGACAGCTGTTCCGGCAACAGGAATACTTCCCTTTCCTCCAGCCATCCGGTCTCTGATTTCCCCTCCACTACCTGTTGCTGCGCCATTAAAAGGTTCTACAGTAGTAGGGAAATTATGAGTTTCGGCTTTTATAGAAAGGACAGAATCTATTTTTTTTATAGAAAAAAAGGAGGCCTTTTCGCCGCTTTCAGGAGCAAATTGTTCAATTTCGGGGCCTACTATAAATGCAACATTATCTTTATATGCTGAAACTAATAATTCAGGATTGCTTTTAGCAGTATTTTTAATTAGTGTAAAAAGGCTGTCTTTTTTTTCTTCACCATCAATAATAAAAGTACCATTAAAAATTTTATGCCGGCAATGCTCGCTATTAATTTGCGCAAAACCATATATCTCACTATCGGTTAGATTTCTGCCAACCGTTTTACTAATTTCAACTAAATAATCAACTTCATCATCACTTAAGGCAAGACTTTCATCATTATTAAACTTTGCTATATCTGCAATACTTTGAACCGGAGAAGCCTCTTCATCAATTGAAAAAATAAACTGGTTTAGCACCGGATAACGCTGATCAAGCATCGGGTCGAAAGTTACTTTTGAATTTTCACGAATAAACTTTTCTATCCTGATAATTCCATTAATTCCCATATTTTGAGTAATTTCAACAGCATTGGTACTCCAAGGTGTAATCATTTCTTTTCTTGGACCAATAAATGCCCCTTCAATTTCAGTTACACCTTTCAGCCATTTGTGATTAAACAGCCATATTAACTTTTTTTGATTTAAATCAGAAATAGAAACAGATGTTTCGACAACAATGTAATTTATTTGATCAGAGGAATAAAAGTAAATCATATAAAATTTGGTTTGGGGCTTGAAATGACAAAGATATAAAATGGCAGCTTGAGAAAATTTCAAATTAATATATTTTTTTCAAAAAATATTAACAAAATAATATTAAAATCTTAATTTAAGATATAATTAAATTAATTTTTAGAGTAATCTAATTTTTAATTTATTTTTGTACAAATTTTATATATGACAATAGTTGAAGAAGATTATATAAAAAATATTTATTATTTAGAAGACGAGAAGAAAGGTTTGGTTACAACCAATTCTATTGCCGAAACAATGAATATAAAGGCTTCATCAGTAAGCGATATGATACAACGGCTTTTAACCAAGGGAATGGTTAATTACAAAAAGTACCAGGGGGTTACTTTAACACCCAAAGGAAGACAATTAGCGTTAGATCTTATAAAAAAGCACCGTTTATGGGAAACTTTTTTATCGGTTAAATTAAATTTCAGCTGGGAAGAAGTACATGATTTAGCTGAACAACTGGAACATATACAGTCTGAAAAACTTACAAATAAGCTAAATAATTTTCTTGATTATCCAATGTTTGATCCGCATGGTGAGCCAATTCCAGGAAATTACAAAGAAAGAAAAACAAAAAAACAATGGAAATTATCTAAAGTTAAAGTCGCACATGAATATATAATTGAATCTATTAAAAAACCTGATAAAACATTTCTTGAATATTTAAACAAGATAAATTTAAAAATTGGATCTGTTATATTTGTACGTAATATTGAAACTTATAATCATTCGATGGAAATTGAACTGGAAAATCAAAATTACTTCTTAACCAAAGAAATTACGGAAAATATATATGTTATTTTAAAAGAAAATCACATTAAAAAATGAGCAATTTACATAGCAAGCCAAACTCTCTTGATGAAGTAAATCAATCGGTAGACACAAATAAAAGAAGTGGTTTTAGAAAATTACTTGCTTTTATGGGGCCGGCATATTTGATCAGTGTAGGATACATGGATCCGGGCAACTGGGCTACAGACATTGCAGGAGGAAGCCAATTTGGCTATAAACTTATCTGGGTTTTACTTATGTCTAATATAATGGCTTTACTTCTTCAAAGTTTAGCCATAAGGTTAGGAATTGTACGCGGACGAGATTTAGCACAAGCATGTCATGAGACATACAATCCGGTGGTAAATTTTATATTATATATATTAACTGAGATAGCTATTATTGCCACAGACTTAGCAGAAGTTATTGGAATGGCAATAGGGTTACAATTACTTTTTCATATTCCGTTAATATGGGGGGTTCTGTTAACATTTTCGGATACTTTAATTTTATTGTTTCTTATGAACAGAGGCATGCGAAAAATGGAAGCTTTTATATTATCTTTAATAGGAGTAATTGGCCTGGCATTTTTTATAGAGATGTTTTTTGCACAGCCTGATTTAAATGAAATAGCTAAAGGATTTATCCCCACAATTCCAAATACTTCTGCATTATATATAGCAATAGGGATTATAGGAGCAACAGTAATGCCCCATAACTTATATTTACATTCATCATTAGTACAAACAAGAAAATTCAGACGAACCCAGACAAAAATTGGTGAGGCATTACGGTTTAATTTTTTTGATACCACTTTCGCATTAAACATTGCTTTTTTTGTTAATGCTGCCATACTAATTCTGGCAGCCGCCACCTTTTATAAAGCCGGAATGTTTCATGTTACTGAAATTCAAGATGCTTATAAATTTCTATCACCTTTGTTAGGATCAGAATGGGCAGCTATTTTATTTGCGGTTGCACTAATTGCTTCCGGACAAAGTTCTACATTAACAGGTACATTGGCCGGACAAATAGTAATGGAAGGATTTATAAATTTCCGCATTCAGCCCTGGGCCAGAAAATTAATAACCCGTGCTTTAGCTATTATCCCAGCAGTAATTACTATTATTTATTATGGAGAAAACGGAACAGGGGAACTGTTAGTTCTTAGTCAGGTAGTTTTAAGTCTTCAACTTGGTTTTGCTGTTATTCCTCTTATACATTTTGTAAGTGACAAAAAGTCAATGGGGAAATTTGCAATAAAACTACCATTAAAAATCTTCTCATGGGTTGTAGCATCCATAATTGTGTTTTTAAATATAAAACTAGTTTTTGATGAAATAGGAATATGGTTAGCCAATGTAACTAATCCATGGTTTATTTATTTAATTGTTATTCCTATTATTATATTCTTATTATTTATTTTGATATATATCACTATTCTTCCTTTACGAAGGAAAGCAAAAGAAAAGAAAACATTTTCTTTTATACATAATTATTTTGAAAAGCCACCTGTATTAATAAAGCCTACAACATATAAAAAGATACTGGTATCTATGGATTTTTCAGCTGCTGATATTGAAATAATACCACATGCAATATCTTTAGGAGGGAAACAAGCCAGTTACCGGCTGATACATATTGTAGAAAGTGCTGCGGCGTTGGTTTTTGGAGACGAGTCGGAAGATATGGAGGCCAATGATGATGAAAAGCGATTAAGAGAGTTTGCAAAAAACTATCAAGACTTAGGATATAACATTTCAACAGAAATAGGATATGGCAATCCAAAATCACTTATTCCGGAATTCACTTCAAAATTTAATGCTGATTTATTAATCATGGGGTCGCATGGCCATGGTTGGTTTAAAGACTTACTTTTTGGTACTACTATTGAGGCTGTGCGACATAAAGTAAGTATTCCTGTGTTGGTTGTCCAGACGAAGAAATCAGGACAACTTTAATTTCAGTTAAGTATATTTTGATTCCAAC
>WGGC01000124.1 GCA_015491905.1 Bacteroidales bacterium
ATCAGTTTTTTTGGGGGTGCAAAAATAAACTCTTTAACCTAATAATCCTAACATTTATGTAAATATTTTTAAAAAATAAAACAAATAATGTTTAAAAACAGCCTTACACTTTACTTTCAATAAATAAAAATAATTATTGTTTCAATAAAAAGGCAAGGGTATCCACCCCATCTGCATAATCCCATAACTCAGGTTTCTGACTATTTCCAAATGGTAAGGCATCACTAATAAAATCAGCATTACTAACGACACACTGTATTTCATTATGATTTACCATTAAAATATTATTAACTTGATCAGGAGAACTATAAAACTCATAGTTTATAACACTAACCGGCGAAGCAAAAGATTGGCTTTCGGTAAGCAAAACATTTCCTGTATCGAAATGTTTTGTTCCATTAACTAAAAAAATTGCTTTATTATAATCATAGTTATTATGGTATTTATGATTTTCCCGTAAATCTTCATATTGTTCCAACACTTTCAATAGCGGAATAAAATCATAATTATCAGGAACATATAACTTAGCTACATTACGACAACCCAGCCCGTAATAAAGAAAGATATCATCAGCAAGAGCCTTTAAATCATCTAATTCTTCATTTCCTGTTAATACAGCTATGCCATTTCTGTTTTTCCTTATTATATTCGGATATTTCCCAAAATAATATTCAAAATATCTAGAAGTATTATTACTACCCGTTGCTATAATTGCATCAAAATTTTTCATTATACCATCAGCAATAATAATGTAATTTTCAAATTCAGGTTCAATTTTTACAAGAATATTGGCAATGGCAGGCAATAGTTTATCATCATCAGAGGACAATTTCATCAAAATTTTATTTCCACTTATGAGAACACTCAAAAAATCATGAAAACCAACGGCAGGTACATTTCCGGCCATAATAACACCAACAGTAGCTATATTTTTCTTTTCTTTAAAATTATAAAAAGAAGTCCATTTTCTTATTTTAGACTCCTTTAGGCTTTCGCCAAGCGCCTTTAAGGCATTATTTACCATTTCAGGAGTAAACCATCCATTATACTGACGCGCATCACTAATTTCTTTTTTTAGCTGCAAAGCAGAATCAGCTATCTCCGCAGGAAAACCATTCTGTTCTTCTTCAGATGTAACAGTTCTTAAAACTTCTCCTAGTGATGAAAAAGCCTTAATTCGACTTTCTAAATTCATACATTAAAATTTGCACAAAAATACAAACCTAAATGGCTTTGGAAACAATAAAAGTAAAAATTTGCTTATTCTTAAAAATAAGAAATAAAATCAAGATAAATTTTAAGAAAAATTTGCCCGAATTCTCTTCTTATCTATCTTACCTACAGATGTTTTAGGAATTACATCTACTATATCTATTTTAGTGGGAATTGCCCATTTATTAATATTTCCACTATCTACAAATTGTAGTAAGAACAATTTAATATCTTTTTCCGAAGCTTTTTCACCTTCTTTTAAAACAACTAATGCATATGGCCTTTCAGACCATTTTTCATCGGGGATACCTACAACAGCAACTTCAGAAACAGCTTTATGCTGACTTATAAGATTTTCTAATTCAAGCGAAGAAACCCATTCCCCACCTGTTTTAATAACATCTTTAATACGATCTGTTATTTTAAAGAAATTCTTATGATCTTCATAGGCAACATCCCCGGTATGCATATATCCTCCTTTCCATAACTCCTTGCTTTTTTCTTCTTCTTTGAAATAAGATTGTGTTAACCATGGAGACCTCACAACTATTTCACCCACCGATTCGCCATCTTTAGGTAAAGAATTCATCTTTTCATCAACAATTTTCATATCTACCAATGGAATAGGAACCCCTGTTTTTGTTCTTATTTCCACTTGTTTATCAATATCCATATTTTTTTCTTTTTCGTTAAGATAAGTTATTGAAAGAACAGGACAAGTTTCAGACATTCCATAACCCGTTATCACATCTATACCTAATTCCATTGAAGCTTTAGCCAATCCTGCAGGCAAGGCAGCTCCACCAATCACCACTTTCCATTTACTTAAGTCAATTGCTTTGGCAACCGGACTAGAAACCAACATATGAAGTATAGTGGGAACACAATGTGAGAAAGTGACTTTTTCTGTTAGCAAAAGGCGAAGTAACATTTCGGGTTCATATTTTCCAGGATAAACCTGTTTAACTCCAAGCAGAGTTGCAACATAAGGGATACCCCATGCATGAACATGAAACATTGGGGTTATTGGCATATAAATATCATTTGAACGAAATCTGCAAACAGAATCGTATACTCCAAAAGCAGTAGCAATACCAAAAGTATGTAATACTAGTTGGCGATGAGTAAAATACACTCCCTTTGGATTACCAGTTGTTCCTGTGGTATAGAAAATAGTTGCCACTGAATTTTCATCAAAATCCTGAAATTGATATTTATCAGCATTCTGACGTAACAAATCTTCATATTCACCGGCTACAGGAAAAGAAACCTCCGGTGTCTTTTTATTATCAGTCATTAAAACACAAGGGATAACAGTATTTAATTTAGACTTTATCTCTTTTAGTAAAGGAAGAAAATCAGTATTTGCAAAAACAATCTTATCTTCTGCGTGATTCATAGTATAAAGAACCTGTTCAGGAGAAAGCCTGTAATTTACAGTATGCAAGACAGCTCCAATCATAGGTACGGCAAAAAATAATTCAAGATATCTATGCGAATCGTATTCCAATACCGCAACAGTATCTCCTGCATTAATACCAAGAGAACCCAGTAAGTTTGCAAGTTTTTTTACGCGCTTGTTCAGTTCAATATAATTGTATCTGAATAGATCTCGATAAACAATTTCATTTTCAGGAGAATATTTCAAAGAATCCTCTAAAATTCTTTTAATTAGCAAAGGATAAGAATACGCTTCCTCTGTTGATGGCAAGATTTTTGTTTTTAACATGACTTTACAGTTTTAATTGAAATTGTTCAAATTTATAAAATAATCTGTTCTTGTCAAAATAGCAGATTTTAAAAATCATAAAATATATAAAACGATTTTTTCTATCTTTAACCCCTTAAAACAATTAAAAATTATTTCATATACACCATAATCTTCAGTGGTGAAATTCACCATATTTATAAAATAAATATTCTGCTGAATTATTTATGACAAAACAAAAAATTAAAAAATTCGGTGCTTTTGAAGGTGTATTTACTCCTTCGATTCTTACTATTTTAGGTGTAATAATGTACCTGAGATTAGGATGGGTTGCTGGTGTTTCCGGACTTTTTGGCACCATCATAATCATATTGCTGGCTCACCTTATATCAATAACTACAGGGTTAAGCATATCATCAATAGCCACAGATAAGAAAATAAAAGCCGGTGGTATATATTATATATTGTCAAGGTCGCTAGGTTTACCTATGGGAGGATCAATAGGCATTACCTTATTTATTGGAACAGCATTAAGTATTTCCCTATATATTGTAGGTTTTACGGAAAATTTTCTTGACACCCCCTCTGTTCAGCAGTGGATTCACTTATCAGGAAATATGGCTCAAGACATTCGAATAATTGGAAGTATAGTATTAGTTATATTAACATTTTTGGCATTTATCAGCACAGGCATAGCTATTAAAACACAATTTTTTATTTTATTGGCTATTGTACTTTCACTGGTTTCTATATTTGTTGGTTTTTTTCATCCTGCAGACGCCGCAGACATTCACCAAAAAGTTGTGGCAGGAGGTTTTAAACCTTTTAAAACAGCTTCTTTTACAGAAGTTTTTGCAATCTTTTTCCCTGCTGTAACAGGTTTTACGGCAGGTGTTGCCATGTCTGGCGATTTAAAAAACCCTCAAAAGGATATCCCCAAAGGAACGTTAATGGCAATTTTTACCGGATTATTTATCTATTTAATTCTTGGAATAGGTTTCAATATTTTTGTCAACAGATCCTTGCTGCTAACAGATTACAACTTTTTAATTAAAATCTCATGGATTCCATTATTGGTCACTTTAGGAATTTGGGGTGCTACACTTTCTTCTGCTTTGGGAGGAATTTTAGGAGGTCCGCGTATTTTACAGGCAATTTCTCTTGACAAGATAGTGCCCAGTATTTTTAGTAAAACAAATGGAAAAAATAAAGAACCTCGCAACGCCTTAATATTTACTTTTATAATTGCTGAATTAGGAATTTTGGTTGGCAACTTAAATACCATAGCAGGATTAGTTACTATTTTTTATTTAACCGCATATGGTTTTATTAACCTGGCTTTTATATTAGAAAAATGGGCAAGTGCAGATTTCAGACCTACATTTAAAATCTCGGCTTGGGTAGGCGTTATTGGTTTTTTTACCAGCCTTATTATCATGTTTAAGCTGGATATGGTAGCAATGTTTGCTGCTTTTATAATTTTAGGAGGTATTCATTATTTAATTAGGAAAAAACAGCTTTATTTAGATATTGGTGATGTATGGCCAAGTGTTTTAGCTTCATTAATTCGCTTTACACTTAGTAAATTCAATAAAATGAAACTTACTGAGGCACACTGGCGAGCTAACATTCTACTATTTAACGGAGGTGATTCATTAAGGCCGCACCTGCTTGAATTCAGTAAACAGATAAGTGGAAATCAAGGACTGATAACAAATTTTGATCTTATTGAAAACAAAGACTCTGCCTATCTTTTTCCCGATTCTCATAAAGTGGTTCTACAAAATGAAACAGAAGAAGAGGAAGGTATTTTTAAAATTCAACAAGAATGTCGTAATATCTATGAAGGAATTGAGATGATTTCAGCAAATTATGGATTCTCGGGTGTAGAACCAAATACAATTATGCTTGGATGGGGACGAGAAACACCTGATCCAATTCGTTTCAGTAAAATGCTGGGTTATCTGGAACATTTAGACAGAAATATCGTGATGCTGGATTATGATAAAAATAAAGGATTTGGAAATTACAGCCAAATTGACATTTGGTTAAGAGGAGGGTCTAATAATGCAAACTTAATGTTAGCATTAGTGAAATTTTTACATAGTTCTTATGCCTGGCATCATTCAGAAATCAGATTACTGATGATAATATCTGATTTAGAAAAGAAATCTAAAATAAAAAAACAACTAAATGCTATTTTAGAAAACATGAGAATGAAAGGTAAAATACAATTAATTCAGGAAAAGGAAAACAAAACTGTACACGACATTATAAAAAAACATTCAGCAAAAACAGATATTACTTTTTTAGGAATGGTAATGGTTGAACATGGTAAAGAAGAAAATTTCATGGAATATGCCGATAAATTATATAACGACCTGGGAACAATTGTTTTGGTAAAAGCATCTTCCTTTTTTAAGAATTTAAATATAGGCTTAAGACAAGATTAGATCTACTGAATATAAATTAAGTATAAATTATTTTTTATAAAAAAATATCGGTTTGATTTCAGTATTTTTGCTAAAAATTAAAAATAATAATTATGCAGATTCAACATATAGCTTTGAATATTAATAACATATCTGAAATTAATGACTTTTATAAAAACATTTTAAAATGTTGGCCTGAAAATAATTTTGAATTAGAAGAACAAATGGCTCTAAAAATATTTGGAATAAAAGAAAAACCAAAAGTATTTACTATGAGGAATTCTGATGTTTCTATGGAATTATTCTTATCAAAAAATAAATTGCCTAAACAGCAAGGTTACCAACATATTTGTATAAAGCTAAAAGACAGAAAACATACGGCAGAAAAAGCAAAAGCTTATGGTTATGAAGTAATTGAAGTGGAGAGAAGTACGTCAAATTTATTATTTATTAAAGATAAAGCCGGAAATACTTTTGAATTAAAAGAGCTATAACCAATAAATACCATTTTTCACTTTTTTAATTAAATGATATATAATGTATAAATATTTGTTTGGCCCGGTGCCGTCTAGGCGCTTAGGCATGTCATTAGGAGTAGATTTGATTCCACATAAAGTATGTTCATTAAATTGTGTATACTGTGAATGTGGGAAGACAACAAACCTTACTATCGAAAGAAAAGAATACATCCCCTATGAAGGTGTAGCCAAAGAAATTGAAGATTATCTAAAAAATAATCCGGCTCCGGACTACATAACATTCTCAGGCTCGGGAGAGCCCACTCTAAATGTAAAAATTGGAGATGTATTAAATTTTATTAAAGCACACGAAAAAAATATCCCTGTAGCAGTACTAACAAACGGAACACTTTTTTACGATCCGGAAGTAAGAAAAGAACTGTTAAATGCCGATGTAGTTCTTCCATCTTTAGACGCGGCTGAGCATAAGGCCTTTATAAAAATAAACCGCCCAAACCACAACCTAAATATTCCCGATTATATAAATGGATTAATAGATTTCAGAAAAGAATATAAAGGCAAGATATGGCTTGAAGTACTAATCATCCCCGGGTTAAACGATACTAAAGAAAACCTGATAGCACTAAAAGATGCCTTTTTAAAAATTAACCCGGATGAAGTACAATTAAATACACTTGACAGACCAGGAACAGTTGAGAATATAAGGGCTGCCACAAGAAAAGAATTAGAAGACATTAAAGAATTTTGGGGCTTAGACATTGTCACAATAATTGCAGCTGCTCCTAACAGGAAAAATATTATATCATACAGAAAAGATATAGAGTCGACAATAATGGAAACAATAAAAAGGAGGCCCTGTACATTAGAAGATTTACATAATATTTTAGGCTTGCATATAAATGAAATCAATAAATATTTAGACGTTTTAGAAGACGAAAAAAAAATAAAATCAGTCCGCGAAAACAGAGGGCTCTTTTATCAATTAGCGTCTAAAGATTAGACTATTATTCTTTTTTTAAAAAATAAAATAAAAAAATTGGTCAGTTTAAATAATGTTACTATTTTTGCAGGCCGAATTTTTAGAAAATAAAAACACTATGTATCTATCTGCAGAAAAGAAAAAAGAAATTTTTACAAAGTACGGAAAAGATGAACACGATACCGGATCCGCTGAAGGTCAAATTGCATTGTTCACATACCGTATCAATCATTTAACAGAACATTTGAAACGTAATAAGAAAGATGTTTTCACACAACGTTCATTAGTTCGATTGGTTGGAAAAAGGAGAAGATTGCTTGACTACCTTAAAGCAAAAGATATTGAAAGGTATAGAGCTATTATCAAACAACTTGGATTAAGAAAATAAGATAATAAAAACCTACTGCAAAAAAGGCAATTCGTTTAATTGCCTTTTTTTGTATTTTTTAAAGAAGGTTTTTCTCTTTTCCTTTTTTTTCCGGCTTATCTCCAGTTTAAAACATTATGAAATAATTGTAATCAATTGGAAATAAGCTTGTAAACTTAACTAAAATAAATTTATTATGCCTGTACAAGCAATAACAAAGACATTTCAAATGGCTGACGGAAAGACCATCAGCATAGAAACAGGAAAATTAGCCAAACAAGCCGATGGATCTGTAGTAATTAAAATGGGAGACACCATGCTATTGGCAACAGTAGTTGCCGCTAAAGAAGCTAAAGAAGATGTTGATTTCATGCCATTATCAGTAGACTATAAAGAAAAATATGCTGCAACTGGTAAATTTCCCGGAGGTTTTTTCAAACGTGAAGGTCGTCCTTCTGAATATGAAATCTTAATATCAAGACTTGTAGACAGGGCATTAAGGCCATTATTTCCTGAAGATTTTCACGCAGAGACACAAGTTATTATTCAGTTAATTTCAGGAGGAAAAGATGACGCCCCTGATGCACTTGCAGCTCTCGCGGCATCTGCAGCACTAGCCGTTTCCGACATCCCTTTTCACGGTCCAATATCAGAAGTAAGAGTAGCTCGCATTAATGGAGAGTTTATTATAAATCCGGGGTTAAGTTTATTAGGAGATGCGGAACTCGAATTAATTGTTGCGGGTACTGAAGACAATATTATGATGGTTGAAGGGGAATTAAAAGAAGTTTCTGAAGCCACTATGCTTGAAGCCATTAAAGTTGCTCATGAAGCCATTAAAATTCAATGCAAGGCTCAGGTTGAGCTTGCTGAGATGGTTGAAAAAGCCAAAACAAAAAGAGAATATTCGCATGAAAATAATGATGCTGACTTAAAAGCAAAAGTAGAAAAAGAAACATTCGACAAATGCTATCAAATAGCATTGCAAGGAAACGCAGATAAAAATGCCAGAGCAGAAGCTTTCAAAGCTGTACGTGAAACATTCTTAGAATCAATTCCTGAAGAAGAAAGAGAAGACAAAGAAAGTTTAGTTAAGAAATATTTTCATGATGTAGAAAAAGAGGCTGTTAGAAAAGCTGTTTTAAATGAAAGAGTAAGACTTGATGGTCGCAAACTGGATGAAGTAAGGCCAATATGGTCAGAAGTTAATTATCTGCCATCTACACATGGTTCAGCTATATTTACACGTGGAGAGACACAATCTTTGGTAACTGTTACCTTAGGAAATAAAATGGATGAACAAACTATTGATGGTGCTGTTATCGAAGGAAGCAGTAAATTTATCTTACACTATAACTTTCCTGGTTTTTCAACAGGTGAAGTCAGGCGCTTTGGTAGTCCGGGACGACGTGAAATTGGACATGGGAATCTTGCTATGCGAGCTTTAAAATATGTTATTCCTGAAGGTGATGATAATCCATATACTATTCGTGTTGTGTCAGATATTTTAGAATCAAATGGTTCATCTTCTATGGCAACAGTTTGTGGTGGTACTTTAGCATTAATGGATGCAGGAGTAAAAATTAAAAAACCAGTAGCCGGTATTGCTATGGGGTTAATATCCGATCCTGAAACTAAAAAATACGCAGTTTTATCAGATATTTTAGGTGACGAAGATCATTTAGGTGATATGGACTTTAAGGTTACAGGGACTGCTGATGGAATTACAGCCTGCCAAATGGATATTAAAGTTGACGGATTATCTTATCAGGTGCTAGAAGAAGCATTAGATCAGGCACGAAAAGGAAGACTTCATATTTTGGGGGAAATGGCAAAAACTATTACCGAACCCAGAAGCGATTATAAAGATAATGTTCCCAGAATTGAGAGAATGGTTATTTCCAAAGAATTTATTGGTGCTGTAATTGGACCAGGGGGAAAAGTAATTCAGGAAATTCAACGGAAAACCAATACAACTATTGTAATTGAAGAAGTTGGTAATTACGGAATGATTGATATTGTTTCTCCTGATAAGGAAAGTATAGAAGCCGCTAAAAATACAATTAAAGGAATTGTTGCTATACCTGAAGTTGGAGAAGTTTATAAAGGTACTATTAAAAGTATCGTTCCATTTGGAGCATTTGTCGAAATTTTACCCGGCAAAGAAGGGCTGTTACATATTTCTGAAATTGACTGGAAAAGAATTGAAAAAGTTGAAGATGTGTTACATGAAGGAGACAAAATTGAAGTAAAACTTATAGGTATTGATGACAGAAATGGGAAAATGAAGTTATCCAGAAAAGCATTAATTCCCCGTCCTCCAAAAAATTAATTTTATTTTTGAAACCTTTATGATAAAAATACCGTATTGTTAATTCTAAATTCAAAATAGATAGCAGCGCATGAGGCAACTTAAAATTACCAAACAAGTAACCAACAGGGAAACCGCTTCACTGGATAAGTATCTCCAGGAAATTGGCAAGGTAGATTTACTTACCGCCGAACAAGAAGTTGAACTGGCCAGAAAAATAAAACAAGGCGATAAAAGAGCTTTAGAAGAATTAACGAAAGCTAATCTTCGTTTTGTAGTATCTGTTTCAAAACAATATCAAAATCAAGGATTAAGCCTTCCTGATTTAATTAACGAAGGAAATCTTGGTTTGATTAAAGCCGCTCAACGTTTTGATGAAACACGTGGTTTCAAGTTTATTTCCTACGCCGTGTGGTGGATCAGGCAGTCAATTTTACAGGCACTTGCAGAACAATCAAGAATTGTGCGGCTTCCTCTAAACAAAATTGGGTCTATTAATAAAATCAATAAAGCAGTTGCCCAACTTGAACAAGAGCTTGAAAGAGAACCTGACTATAAGGAGATTGCCGGAATTGTAGAAATGAGCGAAAACGAAGTAAAAGAATCGCGAAAAAATGCTGGCCGTCATGTATCTATGGATGCACCATTAATTCAGGATGAAGACAATAATATGTATGACGTGTTAAAGAGTGAAGAATCTATAACTCCTGAAACAGGTCTTATTTATGAATCTTTAAAAAAGGAAATTGATAGAGCTATTTCCACACTAACCCAACGTGAGGCGGATGTTGTTCGTCTGTATTTTGGACTAAATGGTGGACACCCTATGACATTGGAAGAAATTGGTGAGAAATTTGACCTTACAAGGGAAAGGGTCAGGCAAATTAAGGAAAAAGCTATTCGGCGGTTAAAGCAAACATCGAGAAGTAAAAACTTGAAGTTCTATTTATAAGATCAAAAAAGCTATCCTTTAGAGGGTAGCTTTTTTTATATAGAGAATTTAATCTCTAAAATTTAATCCCATTTCTTTTGCAATTTGTTTTAATTTCTGTTTAGTTGTTTGATTTAAATTTATTCCTTTTTTTAAATTTTCTTTTTCGGCTTCCCTTTCAGGGTCTCCGGGAATAACGATACCTTTTGAGCCTTCTATATAAGGTGCCTGGCGGAATGCACGAATCCATTTATCCATATCACTTTTAAATTCTTGCTTTGATTGAAAAGCATCTATTCGCATAGCGCCAAAGAAATGACCAATTCCTTTGTCCTCTCCGTTAGTATTTCCTTTTGCATATCCTAATGTTGGAACCACAAATGGCCCAAAGTTAGCACCAGGCAAAACTGCAGAAAGAATATCAACAATGGAAGTTAAACAAAACCCTTTATGACCACCGGTATCCAGATCCCCACCAAGAGTTTTTATAGCACCTCCTTGTTGTAATGCAGAAGGTTTAATTGTAGGATTCCCTGTAGACTCTTGAAGTAGATTTTCAGGTAGCATTAATCCCTTAGAATTATACTCATCTACCTTACCTCTGGATATCGGAGCCGTGGCAAAATCAGCAACGAATGGAGGCTCCTCTCCGGCAGGAACAGCAAAAGCAATCGGGTTTGTTCCCAACATACCATTTTTACCAAAGGTTGGCGCAACCAGTGGGTTAGCATTAGTCATCGCAATTCCAATCATATCTTCTTCCAATGCTTTCATGGCATAATAACCTGCAATACCAAAATGATAAGAATTTCGTACAGCCACCCATCCGGTACCAGCATTTCCGGCTTTCTCAATAGCTAAGTTCATTGCCTTTGGTGCAGTTACCAGTCCCAATCCTTTTCCCCCATCAACCAAAGCTGTAGATGGCGTTTCGCGAACAATTTTATAGTTTGGAGAAACAGTTATTCGCTTATCTTTCCACAATTTAACATACTCAGGTAAACGCACTAAGCCATGGGTAGAGATATTTCTTAATTCTGCTTTCAATAAAATTTCAGAAGCTTGGGATGCTTCTTGCTCTGATAAACCAATTTTTTGAAAAACACTTTCTGTAAATTCTCTCAAATATTGAATACTATACATAAAACTCATTTTTTGCAAATATTAAAAAAGATTTAACAGAAATTACTTGCAATATTTTATCTGTATATTGAAATCTTTAAAAAAATCATATTTAAACCCTTTTAATTTGTTTTTCGGTTCTTTAGATAATAAAAAAATATAAGTATTAATAACAAAATAACTAATAAATTTTTTGGGGAGAGCTAAATGAAATCATTAAAGATTATTTACAAAACCACACCCTAAAAGAGTTATCTGACAAACAATTAATAGTTAATAAAGAAGTCAAAAACCAATCTTACAAGAATCCTTAAATTAATATTTTTTTATTGAATTAAACAAATCAAATAATACATATATTTGTTATTATTATCGAAATAATGGTTTCGAAAAAAATAAAATATATTATTACAGAGTTCTCAAATTAAAAAATTATTATGAAAATAGGATTTCGTATTTTCCGGGCTATCATATTTCTTGTTCCGGCACTCTTTGTTTTTATTGCAGGTATGGGATTAAGCGGTTTAACAATAACTTTTGGAATAACACTTGTAACAGCAGCTTTAGCTACAATCTTTTATATTTTTATTTATTTAGATAAAAATTTGAATGAAAAAATTTTCATGGAAGGTTTAACAGATCTTTTTTTTGGAATAGTACTATTTTCCTATCCAGACCCTGATAAGCAATTTTTTATTGTCATATTTTCATCTTGGTTATTTATTATGAGTTTACTTACCCTATCAGGAGGCATAGCTAAAAAACAGAACAAAAAATACCTTTGGATTTATCTATTGTCCGGAATTTTTTATTTGATTATTTCATTTGTAATAATAAATTACGTTCCGGATGCTTTTTCATCCATTAATTACACAATGGCAGTAGTTTTAATTGTTTATTCTATTTTAACTTTTTATTTAATATTAAGCAGAAAAGAGGATATTTACTAATTAAAAAAGAAAATGACATCCATTCAACTGGAAATTAAAATAAATACTTTTCCTCAAATTATTTTTAAGTATTTGACTAAACAAGATTTACTGCAAAAATGGTTTGCTCCTCAGGTAATATTTCTTCCAAAAGAAAATACCACTGCTGCATTTGCCTTCGAGTTTGACCTAAATTTCAAAGTAAATATTATAGAAATCTCTGAACCAAAAAGCATGGAATGGCAGGTAATAGAAGGTAACCCTGAATGGATTAATTCAAAAATTAAATTCGAAATCAGTAAACAAAAAGAAATTTCAATACTAAACTTTTCTCATGTTGACCTTCTGGAATCTGACAAGGTAGATAAGTGGAGAGAGAGTTGGCATACTTTCTTAAATCAATTAGCTAATTTATGTGAGGAATATGCAGATTAAACCATTTTATTAGCATAAATAATATATAATTATGCTAATTTTTAAAGAAATGTTTACCTTGCACACGATATAAAAGTTGTTTTATACATGACAAAAAAAAGAAGGGAACCATCCCTGACAGAATCTTTAATACCAATTATCTTTCTAATTATATTATTGTTTTTCAATGTGTTGTTTTGGAAAGATACTTTACAAGGAGCAAATCAGGTAGCTTTAATGACTGCTGCCGGACTTGCCGGTATTTTAGGGTTAAGACAGGGGCATGACTGGAAAGAAATGCGGGAGCAAATAGTAAGAACAATAGGAACCGCCATGCCGGCTATTCTCATATTATTGCTTATAGGAGCTCTTGCGGGCACATGGCTTATAAGTGGAGTTGTTCCTGCTTTAATATATTATGGACTTGAGGTATTAAACCCCAAAATATTTCTTTTTGCTGCTGTAGTAACAAGTATGATAGTTTCTCTGGCAACAGGTAGCTCATGGTCTACCATTGCGACAATTGGAGTAGCATTACTTGGTATTGGAGATGCCATGGGTTTTGAAAAAGCAGTAGTTGCAGGGGCTATCATATCTGGTGCTTATTTTGGTGACAAAGTCTCTCCCCTATCAGACACAACCAACCTTGCACCTGCTGTTGCCGGAACCGACCTGTTCACTCACATCAAATATATGATGTACACTACAATACCGTCAATAACCATAACATTAATTATTTTTCTGGTCATGGGGTTTAGTTATGGAGCTCCTGAAACAGCCATACATACCTCTTCGGTTCAGAAAGCAATTTCAGGCACATTTAATATAACTCCATGGCTATTTTTGGTTCCTGTAATTCTTTTCATTGTGATTATAAAAAAGATGCCTCCTTTACCTGCATTAAGCGTAGGAGTTTTACTTGGAGCTATAGCTGCTATAATATTTCAACCTCATATAATAAATCAAATAACAGGTATATCAAACAATTATGTTAAAGCTTCTTACATTGGAGTTATGCAGTCCATTTACGGAAGCACCTCAATAACAACTCCTGATCCCAAT
>WGGC01000125.1 GCA_015491905.1 Bacteroidales bacterium
AAAGAAAGAAAATGGAAGTTATTCGGCAATATGCATTTAAGTTTAAAAGATAGTTCTGTTGTTTTCACTACCCATCATCTAACCAAACTCTCCTATTGGTGGGATACTAAAGATGTAGCCGAAGGCTATACGGACAAATATGAACGCAACAATATTTGCGTGTATTATAAAGATGATGATATCGATTATATGAAGTTTATATATGCCAGACATCAAACTTCACAACCATGGCATGTAGCATCGTATCCACTTCTTGTACAAGATATTACGGAATATCTGCCCAAAGTGATGAAAAAGTATAAAGAGGCAGGCCTTGAAAGCCCGGACGGTACGTTTAACGTATATGTTAAAAAAATGAATGATGCCGGATGTGTTGGCCTATTGGGTATGCTTAACGGCTATATGTTGATTGATGCAAAAATTTCTTCTCCCAAGAGGCTAAAAGGGGTATTGGCACATGAATTTATGCATTACACCCAGGACTATTACATTTCCGCTAATCCGGGTAACAGTTTTTGGATGGAAGCCCATGCCTCTATAGAAGACCGTGTTGTTTGGGGTGTCAACGACATCCCCGTATGTGAGTCGGAAAGGACCCTTTTAAAAGGCAGGACTTCAAAAAATTCAATTTTTAATTTTCTTTCAAACTCATGGGATTATTGGGATAAATCATTCATAGCCAGCAATCTCACCGGAAATATCTTTTACGATTATATGGCGGGTACTTTTCTGCATTACATGCAAAGCTTTCGCACAGGCGATAAACTTGATCCGTTGGCATTACTTAAAGAAACCACCTGGTTTGGAAGCTGGCGAAATTATCTGGCAGGTTTTGTGGCAGAGCATCTCAACTCAGACTTAGGGAAAGAATATGATGGTTTTGTAAAATATATTATTTCAGGGGTAAACGACAATTTTTCCCTTCTGGATAAAAAAAGCAACCCGTTCTTTTATTTTGAAGAACCCCAAAACGCAGGCGTATTTACCTACCCTGTAACGTATAGTTTTAAAGATAAAGATGAGCCAATTAAAACGGACATAGCGATAAAAGTTCCTTATCTGGCCGCAAAAATTATTCTACTGAAAAATATTGACCGGGATTCATTAGTCGTGGTAAATTATAAAAGGGAAGCCGACAATAATAAAAACCACCTGGTTTATTACGCCTCTTACAATGCGAAGAAAAAAAAGATGGAGTATGTAAATATTTCTGATTCTACGGAATATAATTTTTTGTTAGATGCAAGGAACAAAGGAAACATACATGGCAATTTTAAAAACTATGGTATAATACTGTTAATCAACAAGGAATACGACAAAAAGGCTACTGATTTCAACGTTTCGATTAAGCTTACGGCAACACCTTTACTCGATATTGAAAATATAGGAATGTTGAATATTTACAATGGCCAAAATCCGATAAAGCATAATTTCAATGACAAAAAAGATTATATAATTGTTGGCACTCCCAATGCCGCATATTGGCACAGTGCTACAGGCTATACAGCCTACGAAACAGACAAGAGTATTTCCAAAAAAATGGCGGATAACCATACGGTAAGGACAATAACTAAATATTCCCTTATCGTTGATCAACCTGAAATAATGGGAGATATGACCCAAAAAGACAGCACTGTATTTGAACAAATTATTGAGCAAGATATTATTTCAGGTTTAACCAAAATAACAGAACATAAAAATAAATACCAGAAGCTGCATACCTATTACGACTATATTCTGGGTCCAAAAGGTGAGGTAGTAGGCTACAAACTTGAATCTTATCCATATATATGGAGAACAGAAGATAAGACCACAGTTTACTGGCTCAAAGACATAACGGATTTCGTTCGTCCGAAATCGGAAGCCGAAGGATTTGAGGAAGAGTTCGGTGAAAACATAAAGTTCTTTGAAACCTACAACACTTCTGAAACGCGAAGTGTGGTTACTAAAATTGATGCCCATTACAAAATAACAGAGTATAATAAATATGGTAATGTTACAAGTACAGCAAACGAAACCTATTCGGGAACTGACTATTCTCTTCCTAATTTAAAACTTCTGCTCATTATTCGAACAAAATGACCCTGTAAATTTAACAAATTGAAAGATTTCATTTTCATCTTCCGGTGAAAACCAATGAATTGCCTTATCTTTTCTAAACCAGGTGAGCTGCCGTTGGAGTTGTGTTAATATCCAAACTTTTTTTCAACTTTTTTCTTAATTTTGTCATTACAAAATAGGAAAACATTTGGCGATTTTTTGAACCGATATTATCTTTTTCTATTTTGCCGCAATGTACGACTTGTATTCCCCATCAAAAGGCAATCCTGATTTAGCAATAGCAAATGTGATTTTCAACAATTTATTGGTAACGGTTATTAGTACCAATTTCTTTGGTTTTCCTTTTGCCAAAAGCCTTTGGTATAAATCGGCACAGGTTTTATTATACCTTGATACCTGTAAGCTGCACATATATAGTTTCTTTCTCACTAAAGGATTTCCCATCTTTGTTATCTTTCTGGAACCATTAATACTCGTTCCTGAAGTAGTTTCTGTTGGTGCCAGACCAAAATAGGAATAAACTTGTTTTGCTTTATCAAAATTTTTAAACCCTTGGGTAGCTATTATCAATAAAGCCGCTGTATGTCCTCCTATACCTGCAATGGACGTGAGGTTACGTAACATATCAGGTTTATAAGCTTTTACAAGTCCATCTGATAACGTTTAAAGAGGGGACCTTCAATTTGAACGATAGAATATTACCACTGGTATAAACGGCCTTTTTCCTCTTTATGTCCTTCCTTGTTTTACGCAAACTTAATATTTTGCAAACTTAGGTTGGGATTACACTTCCCGCTGTGTTGCGTAAGTTCGCCACTTTTCAATTACCGTTTCCATATCTTCCGGCAGGGAAGACGAAAAACGGAGCATCTTCCCGGAAACAGGATGTACAAAACCCAGCGTCATGGCATGTAAGGCCTGACGGGGCAATATC
>WGGC01000126.1 GCA_015491905.1 Bacteroidales bacterium
AAGGCTGCAAAACCTTGTCCGTCAGGATTCCGCTTTCCACCATAATCTAAGGAGGGTTGATTGCCAATACAAATAAAAAATTCGCTTGTAGCACTATTTGGGTTCCCTCGTGCCATTGATATAGTTCCGTTAACATGATGGAGACCTGTGGCTTTTGTTGTTTCAAGCGGAATGGGTGGCAGGTTCTGAGGGTCATGTTCGTTTTTTAATCCACCCTGAATAACTTCAATTTTTATTTTGTTGTCAGGTTGATTTTGTAATGTTACTGTTCTGTAAAATGTTGCTCCTTTCCATCGGTTTTCTTTTGTATAACGTAAAAAGTTATTTACAGTAGCAGGTGCTTTTTTAGGGTATAACTCTATAATAATTGTTCCTTTGGTAGTCTTTATAGCTATCAATGGAAGTTTTTTTATATTTTTTTGTTGATGAGAAGCAGAAAGTCCCGGAATAAAATAAAAAATAATAATAAGTAAGACAATAAATTTTTTTTGCATGATTAAATTTTTAACAAAAATAATATTTATGGTATAATTGTATGAATAAGATATATTTTTAAAATATATTACTACTTGTTTTTTACTTCCCTGTTCTTTTAGTTAAATTTGTCAGATAAATTATTTAATAAAGTAAAATGAGTAAAGAACCTTCAAAATCATATTTGGATTTACTGGATATTATAAATAATATAAATCAAATAATTGCAGAAAAAAGAAGTCCTGATATTACTTTCCGAATGATAGTAGATACTGTTTTTCATTTTGGACATCCCTTATCGTTTGATTTTTTTGCAATTTCTTATAATGGAGAGATGTATAAGCCTTATTCGGTAAGTAAGCCTAATAACTTAATTAAACATTTTTTTACCAGTAAAAGTGGAAAAAAAGGAGTAATCTATTATCGTAATCCATCCATTGAAAATGGCAATACGTCATTAAAGCAGGAGAGGAAATATTTTATAGAAAATCTTTCCAGTTTGCTTTTGCGATATATTAATCAATATGAAAGAAAGGAAATTCAGGAAAATGACTTGGTGATTTCCCAACCGGAAGAATCTAAACAGGTGGAAATAATTAGTGGGAAGTTTTTACACTGGTTTTTAAATAAAAATACTTATTCAAGGGATATTTATCATGATTTAATGCCATTTAAAGTCAGAGAAATATTACTTATATCCAGTTTATACGATGCCTATTCTATTGAAAGGGAAGGTCGTTTTTCTGAGCATATGTTAGGTCAGTATGGACAGTTAAATCTTACTGCAATTCCACGTATTACAAGTGTTTCTTCGGCTCAACAGGCAATTAGCCTGTTAAGAAAAAAAAGTTTTGATCAAATAATTTATATGGTTGGAGTTGATAAAAAAACTCCTTTATCTGTAAGTAAGCAAATCAAGGAATTATTTCCACATATTCCTATCTTTTTATTGTTGAATAATAATCGTGACGTACCATTTTTTAAGACTGAACAGTCTAATTTACCGTTTATAGACAGGATTTTTGCATGGAATGGAGACACAAATATCTTTTTCTCCATGATTAAGCTTTTGGAGGATCAGATAAATGTAGAGAATGATACCAGAGTTGGCCAGGTACGGGTTATTTTGCTTGCTGAGGATTCTCCGGTGTATTCTTCAAGATACTTATCTTTTTTATACAGGGTTTTAATGGAGCAAACCAAAAGAATTATCGATGATGTAAGCACTGATGAACTATATAAAGTGTTACGAATGAGGGCACGTCCTAAAATTTTGTTTGCATCTACTTTTGAACAAGCAATTGAAGTGATAGACAGATACAAAGATAATTTGTTATGTTTAATTACGGATGTAAAGTACAAACGCTCAGGTAAAGTTGATGACCATGCGGGAGTGGAATTACTCGATTATGCAAGAAGAGAGTTAAAAGAATTACCTGTTATTATGCAATCTTCAGACCCTAATTATAAGAAAGTTGCAAATAAATACAATTCATTATTTATTGATAAAAATTCAGAAACACTATATGAAGAATTGCAGCACTTTATAACATTGTATTTAGGATTTGGTGATTTTATCTTTAAAAATAAAGAGGGGCAAGAAATAGCAAGAGCACATAATTTAAGAGAGTTTGAACATTTCCTGGAAGTAATACCTGATGAGTCGCTGATATTTCATGCAAGTCATAACCATTTTAGCATGTGGCTTATGGCAAGACAGGAAATCAAAGCGGCGAATTTTATTAGTCCCAAAAAGGTTACCGACTTTTCAAATGTTTCTGAATTACGCCGTTCGTTAGTTCGAATGATAAAAGAACATTTAGAGGAACAGGTTAGTGGTAATATAATTCCTTTTGAAGAGGGAACGGTTATTGCAGATGAGAATTTTTATACCCTTGCTGATGGTTCTCTTGGCGGAAAAGGAAGAGGATTAGCATTTATAAATGCTCTTATTCATAGTTACGATTTTAAACAACACATTGAAGGAATTAAAATTAAAACTCCAACAACATTTATTATTGGTAGTTTAGAATTTGAAGAGTTTATCTTTAGAAACAAATTACATAATATGGCCTTGTTTGAAAAAGATCATAAAAAAATTAAAAAAGCTTTTCTTAAAACCCCTCTTTCAAAATCACTAAAGAAAAAACTAAAGTATTTGTTAACCCAATTAAATAAACCATTAGCTGTCAGGTCTTCCAGCTTATTTGAAGATTCTCTTACTCTACCTTTTGCAGGGATATTTGAAACCTATATTTTACCAAATAACAGTCAAAATATAAATGAGAGGTTAAAGCAGTTGTGCTCAGCTGTTAAGTTGGTGTATGCCTCATTATACTCAGTAAATTCAAAAAGCTATGTTAAAGCTATCGACTATAAGCTGGATGATGAGCGAATGGCTGTAATTATTGAGGAGGTGGTTGGCAACAGGTATGATAATTTGTACTACCCAAACATTAGTGGAGTAGCTCAATCATATAATTTTTATCCTTTTGCACATATGAAACCTGAAGAAGGATTTGCTTTGGCTGCTGTTGGATTAGGTACTTATGTGGTTGATGGTAAAAAGGCTTACAGGTTTTCTCCAAAATATCCAGGTACGGAAATCAATACTCCAAAAGATCAGTTTAAAAATTCACAGGTTAAATTTTTTGCTGTAGACTTAAGTAATAAGAAACTGGATTTATTGAAAGGAGAAAATGCAGGTTTGACAGAACAGGAAATTGATGTTGCTGAAATGCAGGGAACTTTAAAACATTGTGCTTCGGTATATAATCCGGACTCTGATATTATTTACCCAGGATTAAATAAAAGCGGCCCAAGGATAATAAATTTTGCAAATATTTTAAAGTATAATTACATTCCACTGGCAGAAACACTTAGTTTATTGTTGGAGATGGGAAAAGAAGCAATGGGAACAGCAGTAGAATTAGAGTATGCTGTTGATTTAAATAAAGATGAAGAAGGCCGAGCTACTTTTTATATTTTACAGATTAAACCGTTAATATCTCAGGAAATGTCATGCGATATTGATCTAAAAAAAATACCTGAAGAAAGCATATTATTGTTGACAAATAAAGGAATGGGAAATGGTATGATAGATTACATTTCAGATGTTATTTATGTAGATCCGGAACATTTCGATAAGTCAAAATCGGAAGATATGGCTAAAGAAATAGAACATATTAATGATTTATTTATTAAGGAAAATAAGGAATATCTTTTGATTGGACCCGGCAGATGGGGTTCACGTGATAAATGGATTGGAATCCCTGTCAGGTGGCCGCAAATATCAAAAGCAAAAGTTATTGTTGAAACAGATTTTAATGATTATCCGCTGGATGCATCTTCTGGTTCTCATTTTTTTCATAACGTTACATCTATGAAAGTAGGATACTTTACCATTAAAAGGAAAGAATCAGGACACATTTTGAAATATGATATTCTGGAAAAGCAAAATGTTGTTTATGAAGGAAAATATTTTAAGCATGTTCGTTTTAATGAACCACTTAAAATAATGATGGATGGAAAAAATCAAATTTATTTGATTCAGTATAAACAGTAAAATAGTTGTAAATTAGATAATTAAAAGTAAATAATTTATATATAAGGTTAGACTAAATATAAATTGAAAAGGTAAAAATTTGATAGGCAATTAATTAGCTTTTTTAACAGTAAAGTGGCTATACTTAAGCTATTATAATTGTTAGTTTTGCACCTAATAAATAATTCTGAAACCATTATATAATGAATAAAATTGTTGAAAAGGAATTTTTCTCAGAAAATGTAGCCAAAATTGTTTTGGAAGCACCGGAAATTGCCCATTCAAGGAAGGCTGGTCATTTTGTGATAATTCGTATCGATGAAAAGGGAGAGCGTATCCCGCTTACAATTGCTGATGGAGATCCTGAAAAGGGGACTATTACTCTAGTAGTACAACAGGTAGGAGTTACATCTGCAAAACTTCTTGCAATGAATGAAGGTGATGAAATTTTGGACGTAGTTGGTCCTTTGGGGCATCCTACTCATATTGAAAATTTCGGAACTGTTTTATGTGCCGGTGGAGGCGTAGGCGTTGCTCCTATGATGCCAATTGTAAAGGCTTTAAAGGCAGCAGGCAATAAAGTATATACCGTTCTTGCCGGAAGAACAAAAGAATTGATTATTCTGGAAGATGAAATGAAGCAGCATTCCGACGAACTGGTAGTTATGACTGATGATGGCTCTTATGGAAAAAAGGGATTGGTAACAGCCGGAATGGAAGAGATTATCCAAAGAGAAAAAGTGGATAAAGCTTTTGTAATCGGGCCAGCTATTATGATGAAATTTGGTAGTCTTACTACTAAAAAATACAATATTCCTACTGATGTCAGTTTAAATACAATTATGGTTGATGGTACGGGTATGTGTGGTGCCTGCAGGGTTTCTATCGGTGGAAAAACCAAATTTGTATGTGTTGATGGCCCCGAGTTTGATGCTTTTGAAGTAAACTGGGATGAAATGATGATGCGAATGGGAGCTTATAAAACCCAGGAACACGCTGCTTATGAAAAATATTTACAAACTGTAGAAAAAGGTGAATAATGGAAAATATTGCTAAATATATTCTTGATAGTAGAAAAGAAGATTGGCGTTTGGAATTGAGAAAGTCCATGAAAGCCAAGGAAAGAACCAGCCTGGAAAGAGAAGCAATGCCTGCACAGGATCCGCATGTAAGAAATAAAAATTCTGAAGAGGTAAATCTTGGGTTTACTGAAGAGATGGCTATTGTTGAGGCACATAGATGCTTGGATTGTCCGGAACCTACTTGTACAATAGGATGTCCTGTAGGAATTAATATTCCTACATTTATTAAGAAAATTGAATCTAAAGATTTTCTTGGAGCAGCAGCAACAATAAAAGAAACTAATGCTTTACCGGCTGTTTGCGGTAGGGTTTGTCCTCAGGAAAAGCAATGTGAATTAAGTTGTTTTTATACACAAAAACTTCATAAAACACCAATTGCCATTGGACATCTAGAGCGTTTTGCTGCAGATTATGAAAGGAACAGTGGAAAAATGTCTATTCCTAAAATTGCAAAGTCAAACGGACTAAAAGTCGCGGTAGTTGGCAGTGGGCCTTCCGGACTTGCTGCTGCCGGTGATTTAGCAAAATTAGGATACGACGTTACTGTTTTTGAAGCTTTACATGAAATTGGCGGTGTTTTAAAATATGGTATTCCTGAATTTCGTCTTCCTAATGATATTGTTGATGTTGAAATTGACAATATGCGTAAGATGGGTGTAAAATTTCGCACTGACTTTATCGTGGGAAAAACAGCTTCTTTTGAAGATTTAAGTGCAGAAGGTTATCAGGCTTTTTTTGTAGGCAGTGGTGCAGGTCTTCCCCGGTTTATGAATATTCCTGGTGAAAATTATAATGGTATTTTCTCTTCCAATGAGTATTTAACCAGAGTAAATCTTATGAAGGCTTCTTCAGATGAATATGATACGCCTGTATTATATGGTAAAAATGTTGCTGTAATTGGAGGCGGTAATACTGCTATGGACTCTGTACGTACTGCCAAAAGACTTGGAGCAGAACGAGCTATGATTATTTACAGACGTTCATTGGAAGAAATGCCGGCACGTATTGAAGAAGTGCACCATGCCCAGGAAGAGGAAGTGGAATTTATGAATCTGCATAGTCCTGTAGAATATTTCGCTGATGAAAATGGACGTGTTAACAAGATGAGACTTCAGAAAATGGAACTTGGAGAACCTGATGCTTCCGGTAGAAGAAGGCCTATTCCTATAGAAGGTTCTGAGTTTGATATAGATGTTGATATGGTTGTTGTAGCTGTTGGGGTTTCTCCTAATCCAATTGTACCTCATAGTTTGAAACATTTAAAAATGACTGATTGGGGGACTATTGTGGTTAACAAAGAAACTATGCAAAGTTCAATTCCAAATATATTTGCCGGTGGTGACATTGTTCGTGGTGGTGCTACGGTAATTTTGGCTATGGGTGATGGAAGAAAAGCTGCAGTTGGAATTCATAATTACATTCAGGAAAAAGTTAAAGCCGGCTGATAATTTATATTATCATTATGGTAATATAAATATATTTGCTTATTTTTAAAAAATAATTGAAAAAATCATGGCAGATCTTAGTACAAAATATTTAGGTTTAAACCTACGAAATCCAGTTGTTGCCGGTAGCTCCGGATTAACTAATTCAATTAAAGATTTAATTGACCTGGACAAAAGTGGCGTGGGGGCAGTTGTTTTAAAATCTATTTTTGAAGAACAGATTCTTCTTGAAGCAGATTATCGCATTAAACAAGCGCAAAAAGATGAATTAACATATTCGGAGTTTTCAGAGACTCTTGATTATATCGATTTGCACGTTAAAGAAAAAGAATTAAGTAATTACCTTAGCCTTATTCAGGAAGCTAAACGTAAAATTGATGCTCCGGTAATTGCCAGTATTAACGCTATTTCAGGAAATGAATGGACTTCCTTTGCAAAAAATATTGAACAAGCTGGTGCCGACGCATTGGAATTAAATATTTTTGTTATGCCTTTCAGCCTGGAAAAAAATTGTGAGGATAACGAATCTGTTTATTATGATGTTCTTAAAAAGGTTAAAAATCAGGTAAACATTCCAGTATCTGTAAAAATTAGTCCTTATTTTTCTAATCTTGGAAAAGTAATTAAAAATCTTGAAAAGGAAGGTGCAGATGGTGTTGTATTATTTAACCGTTTTGCAAGCCCTGATATTGACATTCAGGATATGAAAGTTACTCATGGAGATATTTTAAGTCATAGTTCTGATATGTCCAATTCGTTGAGGTGGATTGCAATTATGGCAAAAAGAGTTGAAATGAGTTTAGCTGCATCCACAGGTATCCATGATGGGGAAGCTATAGTAAAACAATTACTTGCTGGTGCTACTGTTACACAGGTTACTTCTGCCTTTTATGAACATGGAACTTCTTATGTTCTTGATTTAGTCCGTTTTATTGACGACTGGATGGAAAATAAAGGATTTAATTATATTGATCAATTCAGAGGTAAACTTAGCCAGGCTACAACTGAAAATCCCGATGCATATGAAAGAATGCAGTTTATGAAATACTTTAGTAAGATAAAATAATCAGGTTATCAATAACTATTTACAAGCTGCTCCTAACAGGGGCAGCTTTTTTTTTACTTGAAAATAGACTTAAAATTTATTAACTTTGGCAGGGTTTGATTAATTTCTGAAAGTTTAACTTAATAATATTATTTTGCGTTATTAAATTAATAATTGATCCATAAAAAGGTAACTATTTATTTTGTAAGTGATAAACATTTTTAAAAATGACACAAATGAAAAAAAAATACTCTTATAGCATATCTCATCTTCTGGTAAGTACTGTTTTTTTAACTCTGTTAGTTACATTTTCATTAACTGCATCCGGACAGGTAAATGCCAATAAAAATTTAAAATTTAAGACTGTTAAGGGTTTGGTTTTAAATAAAGAAACAAGTAAACCAGTTATTTTCGCTTCTGTTTTTGTAAAAGGAACTAACATAGGAACAGTTACTAATTCGGAGGGCAAATTTCTTATTAAGGTTCCTTCTAATTTGGCTAACAGTATTTTGGGAATCAGCAGTATAGGGTTCAAGACCTTTTACGTGCCTTTATCTTCATTGATGAATAAGAAAAATAAATTAGAACTCATTCCAGCCATAATCCCACTTAATGAGGTGGTTATCCGGCATCTCGATCCTATAGAGTTGCTAAATACTGCTGTTTCAAAAATTCCTGTTAATTATGACCGGAAAGCAGTAAATATGACTGCTTTTTACAGAGAGTTTATTAAGAAAAACAGAAATTATGTTTCTGTTGGCGAAGCAATTTTAAAAATTTACAAAGCATCCTATACAAAGGGGCTGGATAACGACCGTATATCTATTTTTAAAGGCCGTAAGAGTACAGCTGTAAAAAATATGGATACTTTACTCGTAAAACTTCAGGGCGGGCCTTTAGCACTATCTTCTCTTGATTTAGTCAAAAATCCCGGAGATATTTTATCCCCGGATATGTTTCCATATTATAATTATCAAGTGTCAGGAATTGTTTTTTTGAATGGCCGGGAAACATATGAAATTCATTTTGAACAAAAGGATACTGTAAGCTTACCCTTATATCAGGGAACAATTTATCTTGATGCAAAAAGTCTTGCTTTTGCCACTGTTCAATTTGAAGTTACTCCTGATAAACTTGCCGAAGCAACAAAATATTTTATCAGAAAAAAACCCGCTGGGTTAAAAGCTGAATTATTAGGCGCACATTACCTTGTCAAATACCGAAAAATTGGAAAACTGTGGTTTTTGAATTATGTAAGAATGGAAGATGAATTTAGATTTAAATGGGCAAAAAAATGGTTTGCCAACAATTATACAATAGTATCTGAAGCCGCCATAACTGATATTAATCAAGAAAATGTATTTAAACCTAAATTTAATGAGCGAATTAAATACGGAGATGTTTTTTCAGAAAAAGTATCTGCATTTGAAGACCCAAAATTCTGGGGTTCTTCAAATATTATCGAACCGGAAACATCTATTCAGAGTGCTATAAAGAAGATCACCAGAAAATTAAAACGCTGGCAACGACACCATCACAATTAATTTATTTTAACTAAATATGTTGTGTCGTTATGTGGGTTTTTTATGGTTTGGGGTTGGTAACCATCTAATGATATTTGAACCACCAGCTCAGGACATGTGCCTGTACATGGAAAAGGTTGAGTGTACACATAATAAGCTCCTTCCTGATTTGTCCTGGTTCTCATAACAAATGCGTCAGGGGAGGGATGATTTAAGAATGCTTCTATTAAAACATTATTAAGAGGAAGCTTTGATGTTGAATCAACAACATATCCTGATGCTGAAACGGCCTTCTGACAACTCCAAAGTGAAAAAGTAAAAAGGAGAATTAAAATTAGTCCTGTAATTCTTTTAAATTTCATTTTCCAAAAGTAAAAATTTATTCATTTCATGTGATAATAATTTTATACTTCATTGGTCACATGTAACTTACCAAGATTGAATAATTATTTTCCTGTATAAATTAATAATTATTCAATTATGGACGTTTCATGTGATAATAATTTTATATTTCATTGGTCACATGGAACTTACCAAGATTGAATAATAACTTTAATTGCTATGTGAAATACGAAAAAATTCACAGGGTGAATGTGGTTTAATAATTATTCAATCATGGACGTTTAATTTGGTTGGCACTATTAATAGTTTTAATGGTTTTATTATCTTGCAGCGCAATTAATAAGCATTATACATGTAATAAAGTTTATATAAATTTTATTGTGGAACTAATTGTTAAACCGTTTGTATAGTGATGATTATGAAAAATATTAATAAATAATAAAAAACTTAAATATATGAAACCTACATTATTAATTCTGGCAGCAGGTATTGGGAGTCGTTATGGTGGAGTTAAACAAATGGATGCTGTTGGCCCTTCCGGAGAAAGTATAATTGATTATTCAGTTTATGATGCAATAAAAGCCGGATTTGGAAAAGTAGTTTTTGTGATTAATGCAAAAATTGAAGAAGAGTTTAAGGGTATATATGAGAGAAGACTTGCTGGGAAAATTAAAACTGCTTATGTAAAGCAGGAATTAACTAATATACCTGTTGGATTGGAAATTAATCCTGGAAGGGTTAAGCCATGGGGAACAGGGCATGCAGTATTGGTGGCAAAAGATTTTATTAATGAGCCTTTTGCTGTTATTAATGCTGATGATTTTTATGGTATAAAAGCTTTTACTGTTATGGGTGATTATTTATCAGGGTTGTCAAATAATGACGCAAAGTATAGTATGGTTGGTTTCCAACTAAAAAACACACTCTCAGAGAACGGTTCTGTTTCCAGAGGTATATGTGAAGTTAAAAATGGGTTTCTCACCGATGTTGTTGAAAGAACAAGTATTAAAAAAGAGGGTTCTCAAATTATATATGAAGAAAACGGAAAAAAGAATTTATTGGATGGTAATAAATTAGTTTCTATGAATTTCTGGGGTTTCACCCCTCTATATTTTACACAATCTGAGGCTTTTTTCAGAACTTTTATTAATGAAAATGCGAATCGTTTAAAAGCAGAGTTTTATATTCCTTATGTAGTAAATCAGTTAATAAATAAAAAAGAAGCAATAGTACGTGTGCTTGAAAGCAGTGATAAATGGTTTGGAGTTACCTATAAGGAGGATAAATTACAGACACAGCAAATGGTTAAAAAACAAGTGGATGAAGGATTGTATCCTGAGAATTTGTGGCGGGAATAATAATTATTAGAATTTATAAAATAAAAGTTGTTGGTTTTTTGTCGGAGAAATAGAAAAACTTAGAATAGAAAGATTTTTAAAAAGAAAAAAAAGAATTGTGCCTGAAAAATTTGGTTAATAATTAAAAATTAATCTTCTTTAGCTGTGTTTAATGATTTTAAAAATTCTACATATACTACAATAAGACCTAAAGCGCCAAGGAATGCGGGAATGAAATATATATTTTCATATTCCCATCCTGCCGGCCAGTATCCCAGTACCCATGATGATACCCAGGCCCCGACATATCCAATAGTTAGTTCACCGAAGAAAGATGCCAAACTGTTTTTGGCATAAAATTTAAATCCGTAGTGAAGGATTGCTGCTGCAATTAATGCTAATGCGAGCAAAATAACAAATCCTCCAAAATCAACTCCAATCATAATTTAGTCCTCCATTTAGTTTAAAAAAAATCCAAACACAATTCTTTTTCAAAGCCAAATATATAAAAATATATTTTATAAAAAAAACATTTTAAGCTTATTTATAAGTGATTGTGGGATTTATATAAATATCATGTAATATTTTTCTGCGAAGAAACGTTTTTTTTATAATGTATATTTCAATTGGTACATTACAAGTTTTATGTAATTTTGAAAAAAAAATAATATGGAAGTACAAAATAATTTAAAATTTATTTTAAATACTATTCCGGAAAATGTTTTATTGGTAGCTGTATCAAAAACGAAGCCTGTTAAAATGATTTTGGACGCATACAATGCCGGGCATCGTGATTTTGGAGAAAACAAAGCACAGGAAATGGCTGCAAAACATGAGCAGCTTCCTAAAGACATTCATTGGCATTTTATCGGACATTTGCAAACTAATAAAGTTAAGTATATAGCCTCCTATGTGCATTTAATTCATGCTGTAGACAGTTTGAAATTACTTCGTGAAATTAATAAACATGCACAAAAGAATGATCGTATAATTGACTTTTTACTGGAATTTCACATTGCCAGAGAAGAATCTAAATTTGGTTTAACCCTTGAGCAGGCAAAAATAATTATTGAATCTGAAGAATTTTCTGATTTTAAAAATGTTCGTCTTTGTGGTGTAATGGGAATGGCTACCTTTACTGATGATACAAATCAAATAAGGAAAGAATTCAGGCTTTTGAAGGGTTATTTTGATTCATTAAAAGCGGATTATTTTGCTAATAGTGCTGAATTTAAAGAAATTAGTATGGGCATGTCGGGTGATTATCCCATTGCAATTGAAGAGGGAGCCACAATTGTCCGTATCGGGTCAAAAATTTTCGGTTCCAGAAATTAGTTTATTTCTGAAATTTTTTAATCTTTGTTAGATGTTGGGAACTTTAGTAAATGCTGCTGCAATAATAGCCGGTAGTCTGGTGGGGATTTTATTTAAAAGCAAACTTCCCGAACGGTTTATTAAGATATTTTTTCAGGTTATAGGATTGTTTACTCTGTATTTAGGAATGAGTATGGCCTTAAAATCGACTCATATTTTACAGGTTATATTTAGTCTTATTACCGGAGCATTAATTGGAGAGGTTCTTCATCTTGAAAGGGGGATGGAAAAAATTGCGGATTGGGTAAAGAAGAAATTTAAAAGTAAAAATGAGCGTTTTACAGATGGTTTGCTGACGGCATTTTTGTTATATTGTATGGGTTCGTTAACTATTTTGGGAGCTATAGAAGAGGGTATGACCGGCGATGCACATTTATTGTATATTAAATCTCTTATGGATGGTTTTTCATCTATTGCACTTGCTTCAGGCCTTGGCATTGGGGTTATGTTTTCGGTTATTCCTCTTTTAATATATCAGGGTGGAATAGCTTTGCTTGCAATGGGACTTGGAGATTTTATTCCTGCCGGGATAATTACCGAGTTATCGGCTACCGGTGGAATTTTATTATTAGGACTAGGAATTGATATTCTGGGTATTAAAAAAATTAAGGTTATTAATATGTTGCCGGCACTTATAATGATAATTCTATTTATGTGGTGGTTCCCAAATTTTGGAATATAATCAGGATATTCTTTTCATTGGCTTTTCTTAAAAATTTTCATGTGTCTATAATTTTATCTTCATTGGTAAGATGGAACTTGTTATGATTGAATAATAATTGCTATATGTGGTTTAATTATTATTTAATAATGGACATTTTATTTTTTTAGGATAATTGCGGCCGGGATAGAAGTGAAAAGCCCGCAAAGGTAAAAGATGATGTGCAACAACCGTAGGCGGGGCGACTTTAAGGAGCCACCGAAAACGGTTAGTGGCACACAGCTTTTAGCTGCGGACTTGTAACGAATAGCCCGGAATGTCCGCCATAAAAATCCTGAAAAATTACCTGATAATTATGGTGATATTACATTTAACCATTTGTAAACGAGTTTTTTAATCGGTTTTTGATATTTGGATCAGAGATATTTTTATCGGATTATTTTCGGGAAAAACGGATAGCCAGTTATTATCTTCAGAAAACCATTTATACTGTGTGCCGACACGTATGATGAAATCGAAAGTGGCTTTTTGTGGCGGAACGTGGATGACGAAACCGCCGTTGCGCGTGGTGTTTTTACCGTACGTGAAGAGGACGTTAAACGCTTTGCCTGTGAGGTTTGTAGCTTTGATAAGGATATAATTACGTTTACGAATTTGGATGTTGACAGGTTTAAAGTTGAAGCGTTTTTTTGTGTTAGAAGTAATTGTTTGATTGGCTTTTAGAATTGTTTCGACGGCATGATTACGAATATATTCCGTAATGGCGCGTATTTTTTCCTTTGCTGTTTTTTCGCCGGGAATGAGTTGATGAGCGCGACGATATGTTTCGATGGCTTTATCGTACATTTTGGCGTTATAATAGTCGCCGGCGGTAGTCATGATTTTATTATATAGTTTTTGATTTTTTTCTGCAATAAGGGCTAATTGAGTCCGGCACAAATTCATTTGTTTTTTAGGATATGGATTTTGTGGATAAATGGATGCTGCTGTTTCATAAGTATTTAGGGCTGTGCTGTAGGCTTTTTGCTGCAACAGCAGGTCGGCGCTTTTTATTATGGCGTTGTAGCGGTTGGCTTTTTCTTTTTCTAGTTTTACAAGAATATTTTTCACTTTGGCTATTTGTTGTATCGGGTATGACTTAGCTGGTTTTATTTTGTTGGCTTTTTGATAATAGCTTAGTGCTTGTTCATATTTTTTTTGTTTTAGAAGTGAGTCGGCGGTTAACAAATTAAGTTGAAAAAGTTTGTTTTGTTTTTTTATTCGGGCTATTTCGTTAAGAATATTTTCAATATTTTTTATTTTTTCGGTTGCAACACGTGAATCAGGTTTTAGTTTAAGGGCAGTCTGGTAGGTTGAAAGGGCTTTTTCCCAGTCTTTATGTTTCTGAAAATCTTCGGCAGATTGCATTGCAATTTTAAAGTCTCTATCAATTTTTTGTTGATATTTAATTTTATTCAGGATACTATCAATTTTTGTAAGTTCTGTTTTGGGTTGAGATGCTTTAGGTTTAAGATTTTGTGCTGTGAGGAAAAACTTTTTTGATTTTGTCCAGTTTTTTTCTTTCATCCAGTAGCGGCCTAACTTCATGGCTTCGTTAAACTTTTGATTTAAAACCTTTTGTGCTTGTATTTGTTTTAATATTTTGTTTATAGCTAATATTTGCTTTTGTGGATATGTGGCGTTAGGTTTTAATTTTTGAGCATTTTTATAGGCAGATGCAGCTAACTGCCATGCATTGTTATGAAATAAGGTATCAGCTTTTAAAATTGCATTTTGATATTGCAGATTTATTTTTTCAGCAGCTGCCAGAGTTTCTAATTTTTGTTGAATAATTTTTAATTTTTGGGAAGGATAAGTTGCGTTTGGTTTGGCTTC
>WGGC01000127.1 GCA_015491905.1 Bacteroidales bacterium
GCAAGTTTTTTTCCAAGAGTTGTTTTACCTGAACCCATAAAACCAATTAAATAAATACGGTCGGTTAGCATGCCTATAGAATTACAAATTTTATACAAATATGAATAAATTTTTTACAAAAATCTACTATGAGATAGGGCTCTTTTTTAACTTTGGTTTTCTTATAACAAAATATACTCCTGAAAATACTAATACAGAAGATACAATCTCTGTTATATTTAAATGATCCTTTCCGGCAGCCAGTGCAACCACAGAGGCAATAAATGGCTGTAAATAAATATAAGAACTGGTAGCAGAAGGGCTTATTTTTTTTAGTGAATAGTTATTAAGGAAATAAGCCAAAACGGTGGTGAAAAATATAACGTATCCAATTGAAAACCAAATATCTGTAGGGATAACACTAAAATCAGTATGAATAATCTCGCCTATGGAAACCGGAGTAACAAATACCAAACCAAAAGTAAATACCCATTTAATAACAGTTAGTGGTTCGTAACGATACATTAACGGTTTAACTAATACAAGAAAAAGACCATAGGAAGAAGCATTCAAAAAAACCATAAAGTTCCCCAAAGCCGTATCAGATGTTAATGAAAAATGTCCGTTATTAAGGATTAAAAAGGCAGCACCACTAAATCCGAGAATAATTCCTATAAGTTTATATAATGTAATTCTATCGCCAATAATAAAATGAGACATTACCAATACTAAAATTGGAGTACCTACCATAATAATAGAAGCATTAATAGGAGTTGTAAGATTAAGACCTTCGAAAAACATTATCTGATTAAAGGCAACACCGAAGAATGAAGCTAAAATAAGTCGTTTCCAATCTTTACGGGCAATTTTTTCCTTTTTAAAAAAATAACTTGCTATCCAAAATATAACTGTAGCACTCAACGCACGAAGTAAAATGATGGCACGAGGTTCCATCCAAACCGGCATTATGCCTTTGGCAATAACATAATTTAAACCAAAAATAATATTAGCACCTAAAACAGCCAGATGTGCTTTCAGGTTATAAATCTTCATAGGAAATTATTCCTGCAGAGAGGAAATTTATTCTGTAATTAAATTTAAGAAACATTAAAAAGGTAAGTCGCCTTCTTCATCCTGGCTGGCCAATGGAGGTTCTGCCGATAAATCTTCAGGAGGAAGCGGGGGTAAACCACCTTGGTCATCATCCATTTGTATTCTCCAGGCCCTTACATCAGTATACCACCTTTCATTGTATTCTCTCGATTCTATATTTACTGAAACAGTAAGCATATCTCCTTCCTGAACTTTCTCCAAAAGGCTCAGTTTATCTCCCCACAAACTCATACATATTTTTTTAGGATACTGATCCGTAGTTTCGATAACAAATTCTTGTTTTTCCCATTTTCCATTTCTCCCTTCACCGCTTACAACAGGAAGTTTTTTAATCAGGCGGCCTTTTACATCTAAACTCATAATTTTATATTATTTTGTATAATTTAATTTTTCAAAAATAAATATCATTTGTATTAAAAATCATTAATTGTTTTACGTAAAGCAACAAAATGCTCAAGTAAATTCTCCAGTAAATCTAAACGAAGCATATTAGCACCATCAGATTTTGCCATAGCCGGATTAGGATGTGTTTCAAGGAAAATTCCATCTACACCTACTGCAATCCCGGCTCTGCCAATAGTTTCAATCAATTCGGGTTTTCCTCCTGTTACACCGGAACTTTGATTAGGCTGCTGTAATGAATGTGTAATATCCAAAATAACAGGAACATCAATTTTCTGCATTTCAGGAAGGTTTCTGTAATCAACAATTAAATCACCATATCCAAACATATTTCCTCTTTCTGTAAGCCACACTTTATCATTTCCGGTTGCTTTCACCTTCTCAACTGCATATTGCATCGATTGGCCCGATAGAAACTGACCTTTTTTTATATTAACAACTTTACCGGTATTTCCGGCAGCTATAAGCAATTCGGTTTGACGGCATAAAAAGGCAGGAATCTGGAGCACATCAACATATTCGGCTGCCATAACAGCCTCCTGTGCCGTGTGCACATCGGTAACTACAGGAATATCAAACTGTTTAGAGACTTCTTTAAGTATTTCCAAAGCCTTTTTATCGCCAATGCCGGAGAAAGAATCCAATTTTGAACGATTAGCCTTTTTATAGGAGGCTTTAAAAATAAATGGAATTTCAAGGCGGTCAGTAATTGATTTTATTTTTTCCGCAATGGGAAAAGCCATCTCTTCGTTTTCAATTACGCAAGGACCGGCAAGCAAGAAGAAATTACCCGAATCTTTATATCTTAATTTTTCTAAATCTCTAAATGCCTTTTTCATGTGTTTATAATTTTATATTTCATTGGTCACATGGAACTTACCATAATTGAATAATCATTTTCCTTGCCCTGTGAAATAGCAAAAATTTCACAGGGTTAATGTGATTTAATAATTATTCAATTATGGTCGTTTCATTTTATTAATTTTATTTTTAAATATTATTTAAATCAAAGGGATAATTTACTTTTTCCAGAAACAAGCCCTTTGCCGGCACAGAAAAACCCGCATTTTTTCTGTTTTTTGCTTCAATAATATTTTTTATTTCATCAGCTGAAATTTTATTTTTTCCAATTTCCAGAACAGTGCCTACTATCGCCCGTACCATATTCCTGAGAAACCTGTCGGCTGTAATGGTAAATATAAGCAAATCCTCTTTTTGTTCCCATCCGGCATAAAATATTTTACACAAATTTGTTTTTGTTTGTGTATGAAGTTTTGAGAAACTAGTAAAATCATTATACATTAAAATATACTCCGAGGCTTGCTGCATTGCTTTCAAATTTAATTTTGATGTATATTCTAACGAAAAATTCTTAAAAAAAGGATTTTTCTTTGTACTTATATAATATTTATATGTACGACTTGTCGCACTAAAACGGGCATGAAAGTCGGAAGGCACTTTCCACAAATGATAAACAGCAATATCTTTGGAAAGAAACGAATTCAGTTTAAATAAAAAATCGTTTTCCGTAAAAGTAATAGGTGCAGACACATCAAAATGCGCATAAAAGTCTCGTGCATGAACCCCGGTATCTGTACGTCCACAGCCTATAATATTTACAGACTCTCTTAGTAATAAGCTTAATTTCCGGTTTATTTCTTCTTGTACAGTAATGGCATTATCTTGTATTTGCCAACCGTGGTATGAACTACCATTATAAGCCAATTGCATGAAATAACGAATCATATAAAAATATATTCTGATTATTTAGACAATTTTATTAAGTGCCTGCCATAACAAATCTTTCAATTCTACCAAGCCTGATTGAGTTACAGACGAAATAAAAACAAAAGGGACATCCGGCAAATCAGGAATAATTTCATTCTTGAGTTCTTCATCAAGCAAATCTGCTTTTGAAATAGCAAGAACCCTTTGTTTATCCATTAACTCAGGATTATACTGTTTAAGTTCATTTAATAAAATATTATATTCTTTTGCAATATCATCAGAATCGGCAGGAACCATAAACAACAATGCTGAATTTCTTTCTATATGACGCAGAAATCTCAATCCCAATCCTTTTCCTTCGTGAGCCCCTTCTATTATTCCGGGTATGTCAGCCATAACAAAAGATTTCTGATCGCGGTAAGCAACAATTCCAAGGTTTGGACGTAATGTGGTAAAGGGATAATCAGCAATAGCAGGCTTTGCAGCCGACAAGACTGATAAAAGTGTTGACTTACCGGCATTTGGGAATCCCACAAGTCCAACATCAGCCAATATTTTCAACTCAAAAATAATATTGGATTCTATTCCCTTTTCACCCGGTTGTGCATATTTAGGCGTTTGATTGGTAGGAGATTTAAAATGTACATTACCAAGTCCTCCGCGGCCACCACGAGCCAAAACAATCTTCTGCCCATGATCTACAATTTCACCAATTATTTCACCGGTATCAGCATTTTTCATTATTGTCCCCAACGGCACATCAATTACAATATCTTTACCACTTGCTCCAGTGCTCTGTTGCCTTGAGCCCGACTCACCATGTTCAGCCCTTAAATGACGTGTATATTTAAGATGTAGTAATGTCCACATATGTGAATTACCTCTTGCAATAATATCTCCGCCTTTTCCGCCATCGCCACCATCAGGCCCCCCTTTCGGTAGATATTTTTCACGGCGAAAATGTGTAGAACCTGATCCGCCACTACCCGAAAGACAATAAATTTTAACGTAATCAACAAAATTGGATGTACTCATACTTTCCTTAAAATAAAATGCAAAAGTAATGAAAACCTCAATCCGAAATTTTTCTAATTAAAAACAATCCGTCTCTTATTGTCAGCATGACCTGCTCTACCCTGGAATCCTCTTTTATATATTCATTGAAAGCTCTTATACCCATGGTTTCTTTATCAGGCTTTTTAATGTTGAAAACAGCTTTACCTCCCCATAAAACATTGTCTGCCAATATAAATCCTCCCCTTTTTACTTTTGGGAAAACTAAGTTATAATAGTCAATATATTGTTCTTTATCTGCGTCAATAAATACTAAATCAAATTTCTTATTTAATTTTGGTATTATATCCAGTGCATTTCCCTGAATTAAATGAATTTTATCCTTTTTATCAGACTTTTCAAAAAACTCTTTAGCAAAGGCCACAATCTCTTCATTAAATTCAATTGTAATAATATTCCCCTCTTCAGGAAGTGCAGATGCCATTGACAAAGCCGAATAGCCGGTAAAAGTTCCTATTTCCAAAATATTTTCTGGTTTTATCATGTAAACTAACATCTCAAGGAATTTTCCCTGAACTTTTCCCGAGAGCATATTTGGATAAAAAGTTCTTAAATGCGTTTGCCGGTTCAAATGATAAAGCAAATCTGTTTCGGGTAAAGTATAATTTTCCGAATACGCGATAACAGTTTTGTTTATTAGTTCTTCCATAATAATAACACTATTATAATATTAAGAATGTAAATATAAAAATAAAGACCCAAAACTTTGAAAACAAATAATTTCTTTCTTTTAAGGATAAAATAGTAAATATTTAAAAAAAAAATTTTTGTTATTAAATATCAGACATAGCAAAGAAAAGAGCTATTGCAATCGGTTGAAATAGGAATAAAAATGTTAATTTTTTAAAAATTAGTTCGCATGCAAACTAATTTTTTTTATTTTTGTATGCATGCGTAACAAATAAATAATGAAATTAAACGAAACAATAGAATTTCATATCCGGACAACATCACTAGCCTTGTCCAGGATGTATAATTCAATAGCATCAAAATACGGTATCACCCAAACCATTGGTTACTTATTAACCTATGTTGAAAAAGAAGGGACACCTTCCTCAAGCCTTGCGCAACAATTAGGGATGAAAAATTCAAGCCTGACACGTTTATTAAAAAAAATGGAAAAAGATGGTTGTATAAAACGTATAACAGACAAAAAAGATAAAAGAGTTATCAGAATCTTCTTAACGGAAAAGGGAGTACAAAGAAGAAGAATTGCTAAAAAAACGGTATTGGATTTTAATGAAAAAATACTTCATTATGTAAGTGAGCAAGAAATACATAATTTTTTTAAAGTTTTAGATGTCATTAAAAACCAAATTAATAACGAAATTAAAGAGCAGGAAGAAGATTCAGAAGTTATATATAAGAATGTTCATTGATAAATCAATTTGAAAAACAATTTAATTATGGTAAGAAGAATCAAAAAAGTTGCAGTACTCGGCTCCGGGGTTATGGGTTCGGGTATTGCCTGTCACTTTGCCAACATCGGGATTGAAGTACTCCTTCTCGATATTGTTCCTCGCGAACTGACAGAAGAAGAAAAAGCCAAAGGGCTTACTCTGGAAAATAAATCAGTACGTAATCGTATTGTAAACAACTCTCTACAGGCTGCACTGAAGTCCAAACCATCACCTATTTACAAAAAATCATTTGCAAAAAGAATTACAACAGGGAATTTTGATGATGATTTTGTGAAAATTAAAGATTACGACTGGGTAATAGAAGTTGTTGTTGAAAGATTAGATATAAAACAACAGGTTTTTGAGAAGGTTGATAAGTACAGAACTCCGGGAACAATAGTTACTTCAAACACCTCCGGAATTCCAATTGACATCATGGCAGAAGGGAAAAGTGATGATTTCAAAAAACATTTTTGTGGTTCTCATTTTTTCAATCCTCCCAGGTATTTACAGTTATTTGAAATAATCCCGTCGAAATATACTGACCCGGATATTTTAGCTTTTCTGGAAGATTACGCATCGCGTTTTTTAGGAAAAACACCTGTTTTAGCAAAAGACACACCAGGCTTTCTAGCCAACAGAATTGGAACTTTTTCTATTATGGAGTTGTTTAACAATGTAAAAAAATATGGATTAACAATTCCGGAAATAGATAAACTAACAGGTCCCGTTATTGGAAGAGCGAAATCTGCCACTTTCAGAACTGCTGATGTTGTTGGTTTAGACACTTTAGTTCATGTTGCAGATTATATTCGGGAAAATGTAAAAGACGAAAGAATTGATGCTTTTAAAATTCCGGATTATTTACAAAAAATGCTTGACAACAAATGGTTGGGATCTAAAACAAAACAGGGATTCTTTAAAAAAGTTGTTGAGGACGGCAAGAAAAAATTTCTGACCATAGACTTTGATACATTAGAATACAAAGAAGATCCAAGACCGAAATTTTCTGTTTTAGAAAAAACTAAATCCATTGATGATTTACGAAAGAGAATGCCGGTATTATTAGCCGACAAGGGTAAAGCGGGCGATTTTTACAGAGACTCTTTCTATAGCCTTTTCCAATACACCTCAAATCGCATTCCGGAAATAACTGATGATATATATAAAGTTGACGATGCCATGAATGCAGGTTTTGGATGGAAACTAGGACCTTTTCAAACATGGGACGCTCTTGGAGTAGCTGATACTGTCAAAGCCATGGAAGAAGCAGGGAAAAAACCTGCACAGTGGGTATATGACATGCTTGATGCAGGAGTAACTTCTTTTTACAAAGTTGAAAACGGAAAAAAATATTATTATGATTTCGTAAGTAAAACTTATAAAGAAATTCCAGGACAAGAAAATAAATTATCGCTGGAAGTTTTACGTCCTACCAATGTAGTATGGGAAAATAAAGACGTTAGCATTTTTGATCTTGGAGATGGCGTATTGAATGTTGAATTTCATTCAAAAATGAATACAATAGGCCAGGGAACGCTGGAAGGTTTAAATAAAGCTGTTGACATGGCGGAAGCCGATTATAAAGCTTTGGTTATATCCAATGAAGGCGACAATTTCTCTGCCGGGGCCAATGTTGGTATGATTTACATGCTGGCAATTGAACAAGAATGGGAAGATTTAAATATGGCAGTTCAATGGTTTCAAAAAACAACCATGCGTTTAAGATATTCCTCCATTCCAGTTATTGCTGCTCCTCATGGGTTAACCCTGGGTGGCGGATGCGAAATATGTATGCATAGTGATAAAGTAATTGCCCATGCTGAAACATATATGGGGTTAGTTGAATTTGGTGTTGGTTTAATTCCCGGTGGAGGCGGAACCAAAGAGTTTGCCGTTCGTCTTGGCGATGAATTAAAACCGGGGGATATCCGGACAAATGCATATTTAAACAGGTACTTAAGTATTGGACAAGCCAAAGTTTCAACTTCCGGATATGAAGCTTACGATTTAGGATATTTACGTCCTGGCACAGATGAAATAATTGTAAGCAAAGATCATCAGTTAGCATATGCTAAAAAAATAGCTTTGGATATGGCAGAAAAAGGATATTCACAGCCTGCACCAAGAAATAACATAAAAGTATTGGGACGTGAAGCATTAGGAATGGTTTATGTTGGATCAGATGGATTTAAAACAGGTCATTATATGTCTGAACATGATGGGCTTATTGCTGAAAAATTAGGTTGGGTAATGGCAGGTGGTGAAATATCACAGGCACTTACCGAAGTGTCAGAACAATATTTATTGGATCTGGAGAGAAAAGCTTTCATGGAACTTTGCATGCAACGCAAAACATTAGAACGCATGAATAGCCTTATTACCAAAGGTAAAATTCTAAGAAATTAATATTAACCTGAAAAATAAAATATTATGAATGCATATATTGTAGGTGGTTATCGTTCAGCAATTGGCAAAGCACCCCGGGGCACTTTAAGATTTACAAGACCCGATGACATTGCCGTAGAAGTTATTCGTCATTTAATGAACGACTTTCCACAAATAGAAAAAAAAGAAATTGATGATATTGTTGTAGGGAATGCATTTCCTGAAGCAGAATCAGGAATGAACATGGGACGATTACTATCCTTAATGTCTATGGATACCGTTGATGTACCAGGATCAACTATTAACCGTTTTTGTTCTTCCGGTATCGAATCTATTGCTATTGCCTCTGCCAAAGTAAGTGCAGGAATTGCAGATGTAATTATTGCAGGCGGTGCAGAAACCATGTCAATGATTAACATGGGTGGTTGGCGTTTAGTACCAAATCCTAAATATGCTAAAAGTAACCCAAACTGGTATTTAAGTATGGGACTGACTTCGGAAATGGTAGCACGCGAATACAATCTTAAAAGAGAAGATTTGGATGAGTTTGCAGCAAATTCCTATGCCAAAGCACTAAATGCTATTGATAAGGGCTACTTTAAAGATCAAATTGTTCCTATAACAGTAGAAGACAATTATTTCGAAGATGGAAAAATGAAAACGCGTAACAAAATCTTCGATACAGATGAAGGTCCCAGAAAAGGTACCACAAAAGAAGTTTTGGCAAAATTGAGGCCGGCATTTGCAGTAGATGGTTTATCAACCGCCGGAAACTCTTCTCAAATGTCTGATGGTGCAGCTTTTGTTTTAGTAGTTTCAGAAAAAGCATTAAAACGCTATAACTTAACACCAATTGCCCGATTTGTTGATTATCAGGTTGCTGGCGTTGAACCCTATAAAATGGGTATTGGACCAACAAAGGCCATTCCGAAAGTGTTAAAACATTCAGGAATGAAACTGGAAGACATGGATTTAATTGAATTAAATGAAGCATTTGCCACACAATCCATGGTTGTTGTTAATGAATTAGGAATTAATCCTGAAGTTTTAAACGTTAACGGTGGCGCCATAGCATTAGGGCATCCTTTAGGGTGTACAGGGGCTAAACTTACTGTACAAATTTTAAATGAGTTAAAACGCCGTAATAAAAAATACGGTATGGTAACCATGTGTATTGGTACAGGCCAGGGAGCTGCCGGTATTTACGAAATGTTATAAAAATATTAACCTGCAGATAATTTTATATTATTTGCAGGTTATTTTATATTGAATTATTAATCTATAAATTTATAAAACTATGTCTGATAATAAAGCCTTAAAAGGAGGAGAATTTCTCATTAGAGAAACAAGCCCATCTGATGTCTTCATTCCTGAAGAGTTTAATGAAGAGCAGTTAATGATGGCAAAAACATGTAGTGATTTTACTGAAACTCAGGTTCTCCCAAACGTGGAACAACTTGAAAAACACGATAACGAATTACTAACAAAATTATTAAAGGATGCCGGAGAGTTAGGCCTTTTAGGAATATCAATTCCTGAAGAATATGATGGATTTGGCCAAAATTTTGTAACCTCAATGCTTACAGTTGAGGAAATGGGCAAAGGATTCAGCTACGCTGTTGCATATTCTGCTCATACAGGTATAGGTACGTTACCAATTCTATACTTTGGAAATGAAGAACAGAAGAAAAAATATTTACCTAAATTGGCCACCGGTGAATATATTGGTGCTTATGCTCTTACTGAACCTGATGCAGGCTCCGATCCAAACAATGGTAAAACAAAAGCAACTTTAAGTAAAGATGGGAAACATTATATCCTTAATGGCAGCAAAATGTGGATAACCAATGGCGGAATAGCAGATTTGTTTATCGTTTATGCTAAAATTGAAGATGACAAAAACCTTAGTGCTTTTATAGTAGAACGTAATACCCCCGGCTTTACTTTTGGTGCAGAAGAAGATAAAATGGGAATTAGAGGTTCCTCGACGATACAAATTTTCTTTGATAATGCCGAAATTCCTGTAGAAAACTTACTGGGAGAGCGTAATGCCGGTTTTAAAATCGCTTTATACATATTAAACCTGGGTCGTATTAAGTTAGCCGCAGCTACAACTGGTGCAGCTAAAGCAACTATTGATGCCAGTGTTCAATATGCAACTGAAAGAAAACAGTTCGGAACAGAAATAGCAAATTTTGGTGCCATAAAAACCAAACTGGCTGAAATGGTAATCCGTACTTTTGCTAACGAATCTCTTACATACCGTGCCAGTCAAAATATTGATGATGCCATTGAATCTTTAATTGCCGATGGAATGGATAAAGGTCGTGCTTCAATTGAGGGTATACGTCAATTTGCAATAGAAGCATCTATAGCAAAAGTTTATGGATCAGAAGCTCTTGATTATGTTGTTGACGAAGGCGTTCAGATATATGGAGGCATGGGTTATTCGGCTGAGACTGTTGTAGAACGTGCTTATCGGGATTCCAGAATTAACCGTATCTTTGAAGGAACCAATGAAATTAACCGCATGGTTGCTGTTGGGGAACTTTTAAAAAGAGGTATGAAAGGGGAACTGGATTTATTAACTCCTGCTAAACAAGTTGCCGATGAATTAATGGGAATACCTGATTTTGGAAGTCCAAGTTTGGATTACTTTGAAGAAAAACATAAACAAATTGTTAACTTCAAGAAATCTATTTTAATGGTTGCCGGTGCTGCTTTGCAGAAATATGCAGCCGATTTCCAAAATGAACAGGAAATAATGATGAATGTAGCAGATATGCTAATGTATACCTATGCTGCAGAATCGACTTTATTAAGAGTTGAAAAGCTTAGTGAAAAATACGATGAAAAGAAACTGGCATTGTATAAAGATATTTTAGACGTGCTTGTTTATGATACAGCTGCTAAAATCAATAAAATTGGTGTAGACGCTGTTAATTCATTTGCAGAAGGAGATGAACAAAGCGCTATGTTGATGGGAATGAAACGGTTTACAAAAGCAACTCCTGTCAATGTTGTCAAGGCACGTAGAAGAATAGCAGATTATTTAATAGAAGAAAATAAATACAATTTTTAACATTTAAACAATTTTGCAGGCAAACTCCAATATTGGAGTTTGCCTTTCTTTTTTGCAAACGATTTCGAAAGTATTTCCTACATTTGTGAAAAAAATTAATGATCGCGGATAATGAATAGCAAACAAAACTTTTTAAAAGTAGCAAGTAATCCCTTAAAATTACAATTATTTTTTCTTAAGAAAATGCCAATGGGCATTTTAAGCGGAATGAGGATTAAATCTATTGATTCTTCACATGCTAAAGTTACAATTCCTTTTAATTACTTGACAAAAAATCCATTTCAATCAGTTTATTTTGCTGTACAAACTATGGCTGCTGAACTATCATCAGGAGCATTAGCAATATCAGAAGTAATGAAAGCCCCCAAACCAGTTTCGATGCTGGTTTTTCAAATGGATGGAAATTTTACGAAGAAGGCTCGTTCAAAAGTCACATTTATATGCAATGATGGAAAAGCAATTGCCAATGCCGTACAAAAAACCATAGAAACAGGAGAAGGAGAAACAGTTACAATCACATCAACAGGAACTGATGAGGAAGGAGATGTTGTTTCTGTATTTCATTTTACCTGGACTTTTAAAGTGAAATCCAAATCTAAATAATGTAATAATTTATTAACCGAACCTTTAAGCTATGAATATCGAAAGAAACTTTGACATCCTTGACCAAAATGTAAAGGAATACAACCACAAAAAAGCTCTGTCTATAAAAAGAAACGGAAAATGGGAGAGTTTTAGCACAAATCAATACAAAGAATTTGTTGATATTTTTTCCTATGGGCTTTTATCAATGGGATTTAAAAAAGGTGATAAAATCCTTACTATTTCAAATAATCGTCCTGAATGGAATTTTATAGATATGGCCATGGGGCAAATAGGTGTTATCCATGTTCCTGTTTATCCCAATATTGGTACTGAAGAACATCTTTTCGTTTTGGAGCATTCAGAAGCAAAAATGGCTATAGTGTCTTCTAAAGATTTCTATAATAAAATTAAAGGATTGGTTAAAAAAGTTCCAAAAATTGAGAGCCTGTATACTTTTGACAAAATTAAAAGGGTTCCTCATTGGGAGGAAATTATTGAATTGGGAAAACAGAATAAAGATAAATGGGAAAAAAAATTACCTGAAATTAAGAAAAATATCTCAAAGGATGACTTATTATCAATAATATACACCTCCGGAACAACAGGCCGGCCAAAAGGAGTAATGCTAACCCACAATAACTTCATCAGTAATGTTAAAGCAACACAAAAATTGCTTCCGGTTTCTCCAGGCGACAGATGGTTGAGCTTTCTTCCTCTTTGTCATGTTCTGGAAAGAATGGTTAATTACTTAGTTCAATCATTAGGATTAGATGTATATTATGTAGAAAGTATAGATACAATTGGAGAGAATATTAGTGAAATACATCCAAATGGATTTGCAACTGTGCCCAGAGTTTTAGAGAAATTGTATGATAAAATAATGTTAAAAGGTAAGGAATTGAAAGGACCTACAAGAGCAATTTTTGACTGGGCTGTGAAAGTGGGGTTAAAATATGAAGACGACCCTAAAAAAAGAAGCTCATTATACAACTTTAAATTAAATCTCGCTAGAAAATTAGTTTTCAGCAAATGGAATGAAGCATTGGGAGGTGAGTTAAAAGTAATTATTTCCGGAGGTGCGGCTTTACAGCCCAGGCTTGCCAGAATTTTTAGTGCAATAGGAATTACCGTTGCACAAGGTTACGGACTTACTGAAACCTCTCCTGTTATATCTGTAAATTACAATAGTTACCCACGCATGCAGGCAGGAAGTGTTGGTCCGGTAATTGAAGATGTTGAAGTAAAAATTGCAAAAGATGGGGAAATATTAATGAAAGGGCCTAATTTAATGCAAGGCTACTTTAAAGATCCTGAAAAAACAGCCCAGGTAATTGATAAAGATGGATATTTCCATACAGGTGATATAGGAAAAATTGAAAATGGTGTTTTATGGATTACTGATAGAAAGAAAGAAATGTTCAAACTATCCACCGGTAAATATGTTGCACCGCAGGTAGTAGAGAATCACTTTAAGGAATCACCTTTTATTGAACAAATTTTGGTTGTTGGAGAAGGTGAAAAATTTGCTGCAGCAATTATAAGCCCCAATTTTCATTACCTTCATGGGTGGTGTTCAAGGAATAATATTAAGTTCAGAGAGAATACAGATTTAATTCATAACCCAAAAGTTATTGCCAGATATCAGGAAGAAATTGATAAAATTAATAAACACCTTGGACGACATGAACAAATTAAAAAGTTTGAGTTAACCTGCAGGGAGTGGACTACAGAAACAGGAGAATTATCACCCACTCTGAAACTTAAAAGAAATTACTTAAAAAAAGTTTATAAAGCTAAACTAGATTATTTATACGGTTATTCTGATGATAATGGTGATTTGGAAACTGTAAAAATAGAATCTAAATAATTTTACATTATATAATATTTTACATTATTAAAGCCCGGATGATATTTTAAAAATCCGGGCTTTGTTTATATTTGCATCAGCATATAATTACAGCCTTATGTCTAAAATCAAAGTCGCCATTAACGGTTTCGGCCGCATCGGCAGAACAACTTTTCGGAATATACAGAAAAGGGATAATATGGAGGTGGTAGCCATTAACGATTTAGCAGATACTGCCAATCTTGCCCACTTGCTTAAATATGATTCTGTGCACCGTACTTTTGAAGGTAAGATTCATTCTGAAAATGATTTAATATGGGTAAACGGAAAAAAGGTTCGCGTTTATAATCAGCCAAACCCTTCCCTGTTACCATGGAAAGAGTTAAACATTGATGTGGTAATTGAGTCAACCGGTAAATTTGTAACACGAAAGGATGCTATTAAGCATGTTAACGATTCAGGAGCTAAAAAAGTAATTATTTCAGCCCCTGCAAAAGGAGAACATGATGATGTAAAATATGTTGTTCTAGGTGTAAATAATGAAATTATAGATAAGAAAGATGTAATTATTTCCAATGCTTCATGCACTACAAATAATGTAGCGCCATTGTTGATGATTCTTGATGAAGTTTGGGGCATTGAAAATGCATTTATGACAACTGTTCATTCCTATACTAAAGATCAAAATATTGTAGATGGGCCTCACAAAGACTGGCGAAGAGGACGGGCTGCAGCATCATCCATAGTTCCTACTACCACAGGTGCTGCCAAAGCTGCCATTAAAATATTTCCTCATTTATCAAAAAGGTTGGGAGGAGCCGGAATAAGAGTTCCTGTTCCTGATGGTTCCTTAACTGATATTACCTGCACGCTTAAAAAACCATCCAGTGTAAAAGAAATTAATGCTGTTTTCAAATCGGCAGCCGGGAACCGCTTAAAAGGAATTTTACAATATACCGAAGACCCGATAGTTTCAACAGATATTCTCGGAAATTCACATTCAGCAGTCTTCGACGCTAACCTGACATCCGTATTAGGAGAAAAGAATAAATTAGTAAAAATCGTAGCCTGGTATGATAATGAGATGGGATATTCCAGCAGACTGGTAGAATTAATAGAAAAATTCGTATAAATATTAATCGATTCCGATAATATTATTCTTAATAGCAAATTTTACCAAATCTACAGTCGTCTTTAATTCGATTTTTTTCATAATGTTGTTTTTATGTGTTTCAACAGTTCGAACACTAATAAACAATTTTTCAGCTATATGACGATTTGAAAAGCCTTCAGCAAATAATGTAAGCACCTCTTTTTCTCTGGGAGAAAGACGTTTCATCTTATTTTCTTTTTCAGAGGTAGTAACCTTCTGGTCTGTTAAATAGCTATGCAACAATATATCGGATATTGACTTGGCGAAGAACTCATGCCCATTACGTAAAGAGTAAATTGCTTCCAAAATTTCTGATTTATTAGTATCATTTGCTAAATGACCTTTTGCTCCGGCTTTAATAGTTTTTAAGATGAAATTCTCATCGTTAAACATTGACAATACCAGTAATTTGGGCTTTGGCTTATGTTGGGTGAAATTCCTTAGTGCATCAATATGATTTTCAGTTGGAGAATAAATAGTAACTAAAACAATATGGACCGGTTCATTATTATGCAATCTCATTAAATCTTCAATAGAATAAAAAATGCCAATAATATTAATTTCTTCGGCATCTCCAATAAGTGCCTTTAACGCATCACCGAAAACGGGATATTCATTAACCAGAGCTACATTTATCATTTTTAGTAATCATTTTTCATATTGTGCGAAGATAAAAAAACTATACATATTTTTTCAATTATTAGAACCCCATTTTCAAACTTTGATAATTATGTTCAAATTAAAAACACTTTAAAATATAATATTATCATAAGCAATAATTCTATTAAGGAATTTTTTTAACATATTATTTACCCTTGATTATCAGGCAGAGAGTATAATACGAACTAATATTTAAACTTATCAACAATAAATTTTACAACTTAACAATTTTTTAATCATGGGATAATAATCCGGTAACATTGGTAATGCATTTTTGCACCAAAATAATTAAAAAAACACAAATGAAAAAATTTACCAATTCTACAATTCTTTTAGTGGCAATGATTATTATTTCATTAGCTGCTTGTACAAAAACACCATCCCCGGAACCTACTCCAATTCCTCCAAAGATTTCCGGCATAGCTCTTTCAGGAAGCAATAAAACCTTTAAAGCTGTTATTAATTTTAGTGAGGGAGTGTACAAAAATGCTGATAAAACCGGAGCATTAGATAAAAATAGTTTTTCTGTAACTATAGCAGGGGGGAAAGCTTCATTATCAGGGTATTCGGTTAACCATTTACCAGGAGCTACCAGTGCTGAAGTAAGTTTAACATTAAATGATTATCCAGATGGAAAAGAAACTTTAACAGTTAAACCTTCAAACAGTTCCAGTATTTATAATGCAAAAGGCGTTGCCATGACTGCATCTGAAAGTAAAGGAACAAAAATTACAGGAACCACTTCAAAAGTAATAACAATAAAAGATAATGGACAAGGAATAGGCACACAAACATGGACAGCCAATAATACATATTTACTAGATGGCTTTTGTTTTGTAAATTCAGGACAAACATTAACAATTGAACCGGGAACAATTATTAAAGGAAAACCGGGGCAAGGGGCAAATGCATCTGCATTAATTGTAGCACGTGGTGGTAAAATTATGGCAGAAGGCACAAAAGAAAAACCCATTATTTTCACTGCCGAATCTGATAATTTAAATGGTTCAATTGGAGACCTTGATGATGGATTATGGGGTGGTGTAATAATTTTAGGAAAAGCCGGCTTAAACACACAACCATCAGAACAACAAATTGAAGGAATACCACAAACAGAACCAAGAGGTATTTACGGTGGAAATGATGATGCTGATAATTCAGGCACACTAAAATACATCTCAATTCGTCATGGCGGTACAGATATAGGAGCAGGAAATGAAATTAACGGACTTACATTAGGTGGTGTAGGTAGCGGTACCGTAATTGACTATATTGAAGTAATAGCCAATAAAGATGACGGCATTGAATTTTTCGGTGGCACTCCTCGCGTAAAACACTTCGTGTCTGTTTTTAATGGTGACGATTCATATGACTACGACCAAGGGTTCCGTGGATTCGGACAATTTTGGTTAGCTGTACAAGGTTTTGGACGTGGAGACCGCTTAGGTGAACATGACGGTGGAACAACCCCTGAAACTGGTCGCCCGTTAGCCACTCCTACAATTTATAATGTAACTTATGTAGGACAAGGTGATGCTGCAGGTAAAAGGACTATTACTTTCCGCGATAATGCAGGAGGAACTTATGCAAATTCTATTTTCTATAACCAGCATCACGGTATTGATATAGAGTATTTATCTTCTGAGTGCAGTTGGACACGTTTCCAAAAAGGAGATTTAAACATTAAAAATAACGTTTTCTACCAGATATCAGATACAATGCCATTATTTGTAAAAGCATATAGTGGTGTTACTCAATCCCAAATTATTCATGCAAATGATTCATTAAGAAACTACTTCGCAGTTCAGGGTAACAGAGTTGTAAATCCCGGTTTATCCATTACTAATAATAAATGGAATATTGTACCATCTGCTTATGTAACTGATAAACTAGCTACATATCCTACTTCAAGCTGGTTTGACAAAGTAACATATCGCGGAGCAATAGATCCTGCTAACAATTGGGTTAAAGGGTGGACTCTATTTGCTAAAAAATATATGGCTAAATAAACAATAGTAAATTTTCCATTTGGAAAGTAAATTGAGTACGGGTGATAAAAAAGACACCTGTACTCAATTTTTATAATAAAAAAGAGAAAAAATTAATAATAAAAAAATGAAATTAAAAGTAAAATATTTATCTTTTATATTATTTGTTTTAATCCTTTCTTCTTCTGCAATGGCACAATCAGGTATATTAAGGGGAAAGATAACAGATGCAAAAACAGGTGAACCTTTAATTGGAGCAACAGTTTTATTTAAAGGAACCCAACGTGGAACAACCAGTGACTTGGATGGTTTATTTTCCTTCAATCATTTAAAACCAGGAACCTATACTATTACAGCTCAATATGTATCCTTCTCTCCAAAGACAATTGCTAATGTAAAAATATATAACGGCAAAGTAACTGTTTTAAATATTAGATTAAACCCCGTTAGTCTGGGACTTAAAGAAGTAATTGTAAAAGGAAAAGCCGTTAATAGAAGTGAAGCGGCTATGCTCACAATGCAAAAAAAATCATCTAATGTTATAGAAGGACTATCAGCGCAACAAATGTCGAAAACAGGGGACAGTGATGCTGCCGGGGCTTTAAAAAGAGTTACAGGAATAAATGTTGTTGACGGTAAATATGTTTACATAAGAGGCTTGAATGACAGATATAGCAAAACCACACTTAATAATGCAGATATTCCGGGACTTGACCCTAACAAATATACTGTTCAGATGGATATATTCCCAAGTTCATTAATTGAGAATATAGTTGTATATAAATCTTTCAGCCCTGATCTGTCAGGAGACTTTACTGGTGGATTGGTAAATATTGAGACAAGAGACTTTCCTGAACAGTTTATTTTAGAAGTTGGAGCCGGAATAGGATATAATAGTCAGGCAACTTTTAATAGAAATTTTATTGGATATCAGGGAAGTACCACCGACTTTTTAGGTTTTGATAATGGATTTAGAAGTATCCCGGGTGACGCATCAGGTGTATTACCACAATACCCTTCCGATAAACAATTACTTACTACTATTACAGAATCCTTCAACAAAATTATGGCACCGGTAAAGGAACCAAGTGGGCCTAATGGAAACATATCATTTGCCATAGGAAATCAGATAAACATTGGGAAACATCAACTAGGCTATATTATAGGGTTATCCTATAAAAAGGAAAACACATTTTATCAAAACGGACAGAAAAACCTATTCCATTTAGGTGGAACCGCCGACAGCCTGCTTATTACTGATCATACTTATAAAGATACAAGAGGTACAAAAGAATATTTATGGGGATTATTAGGAAATATCACATATAAATTTTCCGTAAATCATAAAATTGGGCTATCTGTTTTCAAAAATCAAAGTGGTATTTCAACAGCACGTTATTTATTTGGGCAGCAGCCTTCTGATGATCAGGAGCTTTATCTTCAAACAAGAGTTTTGAGTTGGATGGAGCGCTCGTTAAATAATATTCAGTTAAAAGGAGCTAATTATTTTCCTTCTCTTTCCCGCCTAAAAGCAAATTGGATTGGGTCATTTACCTATTCATATCAAAATGAACCTGATATGCGCTTTCTCACAAACAGCTATTATCCAAATCTATCAGGAATTTACAAATATTCTATTCAGCCTTCTATTTATAGAGTTCCAGCCCGTTATTATCGTTATCTTAACGAATTAAATACAAATTTTAAAGTCAATTTTATTTTACCACTTGGTAAAAAGGAAAACGCTCCCAAACTAAAATTTGGAGGGGCTTATGTGTACAAACACAGAAATTTTAATGATAAAAGAATAGATTACAGGTTTCAGTTTTCTCAGTATGTATATGATGGAAATCCTGACAACTTTTTTTCCAATAAAAATATTGGATTAAATTATCCCGGTTATGATCCGGCTACAGGAATAAATTTTGGACTTTACATTCAGGGAAATCCCGGTGATGATTTACGAAATAGTTATACTGCCAAACAAAATATTGGTGCTGCCTATACTATGATTGAGGTTTTGCTTTTTAATAAGTTAAGAGTTACTACCGGAGTACGTTTTGAACATACCATTATAGAGGCAGCAAGTAAAGACAAATCATTAAAACCGGGTTACCTTAATAATAACGATTTTTTACCCGCATTAAATTTTACATATTATTTACGTGAAAACATGAATCTACGTTTTAACAGCAGCCGAACTCTAGCCCGACCTAGTTTCAGGGAATTAGCACCTTATGCTTCACAAGACTTTGCCGGAGGAGAAATTTATGTTGGAAACAGTCATCTAAAACGAACACTAATTAACAATTATGATTTACGGTGGGAATATTATAGAAAACCCGGAGAGGTTATTTCAGTTAGTGCTTTTTATAAACACTTTACCAATCCAATTGAATTAGTGGATAATCCCAGAGCACAAAACACAGAATTGTCGTGGGACAATGTTCCAAATGCAACAGTTTACGGAACTGAAATTGACATTAGGAAAAATCTTGATTTTTGGAAATTAACAAAAAATTTAAAAGTTGGACTTAATTTTACTTATGTATATTCTGCCGTTTCAATTGATTCGTTAGAATTATCTGCAATAAGAGCTACAGATCCTAATGCAAAAAACTATCGCCCAATGAATGGGCAATCTCCTTATATTCTTAATGTTTTGCTCGGTTATAATAATAAAAAATCAGGAACAGAGGCAACCTTAGCTTATAATGTAACAGGGCCAAAGTTAAGAATTACTGTTAAAGGGGGAACGCCAAATATATATCAGCAACCATTTAATTCATTAAATCTTGTATTTAAAAAACAGCTAAAAGGAAATTTTGGACTTACATTCAAAGCTTCTAATTTACTAAATGCTGCATTTAAAGAAACCTATTCCTTCAAAAACAAAGTTTATATATACCGAAAATATAAAACAGGTACAACTTTTGAAATAGGTATTAAATATAAGATTAGAAAATAATTTTTTAAGAGCAATTTTTTCTCTTTTTTGTAAAAATGGCAGGAATATTTTCCTGCCTTTTTACTTTTTACAATTTTGTAAAAAAAACGGCCGGCAAAGCTGTTATTTTTTTAATCTGCTTTTGAATATTTTTCGGAATTTCTCAATTTTAGGAGTAATCACAAATTGGCAATATCCGGCTGCAGGATTTTTTTTATAATAATCCTGATGATATTCCTCAGCAGGGTAAAAAGAAGTTAAAGCAGTAATTTCGGTAACAATAGGTCTATCCCAAATTTTCTCTGTTTCCAGTAGATTTTTTATTGATAATGCTTCCTTTTGCTGTATTTTATCATTAAAAAAAATAACAGATCTATATTGAGTGCCTACATCTGCTCCTTGCCTGTTAAGTGTTGTAGGATTATGTGTACGCCAGAATATCTCCAGTAAAGTAATATAATCAACCTCTTTAGGGTTAAATATTACCTGCACCACCTCAGCATATCCAGTTTCTCCTGAACAAACCTGCTGGTATGAAGGATTAGGAATTTCTCCACCGGCATAACCGGCTATAACTTTTTTTACTCCTTTTACTTCTTCAAAGATAGACTGACTGCACCAAAAACACCCTTGTCCAAAAGTAGCTGTATCTAATTTTATTTGGTTCTTTTTATTCATTTTTAATTTTACTTTAACATTCTGCGATGCATCAATACACAGGGGGGATAACCAATAATAATATTGATAAAATCAGTACTTTTTGTTTTAGGCGGGGTCAGAGCAATAAAATTTTCCTTCCTTTAAATAATTCCTCAATTTCGGGTGGCGGTCCAAGAAACTGTTCTCTGAACCTGTCCATTTCTCCCTTTGTTTGAGTAGAAAGCAATTCCGACATTTCCTCCATAACTTCTTCTCCAATAGCCATTGGCGGTGTATTCAACACCATTTTATTACCTGAAAACTGACCAATAAGCTGGTATTCTTTCATTTCTTTAACAGGTTTATCTTTAAAGAAACAATTTGACAGCCATTTTTTTAAATTAAATTCATGTAAATTTATGCTTAAATACGGCCCTCCTTTATCGGCAATTAATTTTTGATAATAACCTTGCAAGTTCCGCATAGACTCTTCTGACATTCCTTTTTGCATTTCCTCATAGCAATCTGTACACATAGCATATTCAAATACTGTAACACTATATTCATTATCTGCATAATTCTTCATTGCTTTTTCAACAACATAGTGAGTTCCCGGATCTTTTAAATTTTTCCCACAAACAACGCATGTTTCAAAGGGTTTTCCTTCTCCGTCCGAATAAAATTCTTCAGGGATATCTATTAAAACTTCATCCATTATTATAAAAATTAAGATTACAAAATTACAACAAACTTTAGTGTCATGAATTTGAATTATATGATAAAGTTAAATTCTTTTGTTTATAGGAGGATTTGCGACAGGGATGTAAGTGGAAAGCCCGCAAGACAAATACTTATGGAGGCTTGTACATGCGTGGCGACCACAGGAGCCGGCGCAGGTGCTTAGCCGAACACAGTATTTGTTCTGTGGACTTGTAACGATCAGCCCGGCCTACACGCTTTTCCGGCGTGTAGGGGCGCCCAAACAATAGCTTTAAACGAAAATAAATTCAATGATATGTCAATTTTATTCATGAATAAGCCTGGTGAGTGCCCCTGTTCCAGGATTTAATTCAAGACGGCTGTCGGACATAGTAGCCGTTGATATAGCTCCCAGTTGAGGTACCTCATAAACATCTGAATAAAAGCTTGTTCCGCCATTAAAAATGCGAATATAGGCTTTAGCAGGGATGCGATAAAACAAGGCATTTACGAGCATTTTGGGCGCAGAAGAAATATTAGATGGAGCATTTACAGCGTTTACTTTAAAGGTAATATTACGGCTATGCCCGTCGCTACCGATATATTGCATAAGCGTAGTTGATAGAGAATTTTTTTCCGGATCAAAATCAAAATTACGCATAACAATTTCTTTGGTTTCTTTTCCAAGGAATAAAACAAGATATTGTTGTTCAAGCTTTTGTAATTCCTGGTCCATATATTTAATGCCATTCCCATAATTTACTTCCTGGTAGCCGGTTAGCAGATTATAGCGGCTATTCCGGATTTTATTTATTTGTTTTGCAGCATCTTCGGCCTGTTCCTGAGGAGATAATTTCACCCATGAAGTTCTGAAAAGAAACCTCTTAATGGTAACCGTATCAATAGTAATTTTACGAATAAGCGTATCAATTTTTTTTACTTTATTAAAAGATGCGGACATTTCAAAATTTTCACTACTGCCTTGATTAGAATAAATCAGTAATTGGGTTTCTTTTTCTTTAGCATTTTTCTCAATCTTTTTTGATAATGGTTTTATTCCGAAGGAGGTTAAAATACCTTCCTTATTTAATTGAAAAACACTAATTTTAGGATTTTTGGACTGACGGGCAAGAGGAAAAGAAATAAAATAACGTTGATTTTGATCGGCTACAGTTACGGAATTGACTTTAACGGCGAGTAATTTATAATATGATTTCTTCTGTTTAATATAGTTATCTGTTCCCAAAAACTGTTGTGCAAAATTTGAGTAAGGCCCTGGTACTTTAGTAATTTTTTCAAAGATAAGTTGAATTTTAAAAATTGTTTTTGGCAAGGAGTAATATATTCCTGTTTGGCCGGGTAAAATATTTTTACCATCTGCTTTTTTTACCTGATATTGAAATTGCGCTCCGGCATGCAAAGAAGCAACCATGAGCGCAATAACAATTAGATATGACTTTAAAAGAAATCGATTTTTCATTTTTTGTGTTTTGAATCAGAAGTCAAAACTACAAAAAAGTCAATTTACTTTATAAATAATAATTCACGATATTTTGGTAAAGGCCATAATTCATCATCAACCAGCAATTCAAGCTTATCAATATGTTTTCTTATAGTGTTAAAAAATGGCATCACCTCATCATGATACAGTCGTGCTTTTTCATAATTGGACTCAAAGGCGTTAGCTTTTTTACGAGCTTCTGTCATAGCTTCCACGAGTTCTATAATGCTAGAAATATGATCAGAAATATCCCTGATTGTATTCAACTGATTTCCTGAAACTTTAAGGAAAGATTTTTCATCAAAAACAGCTTTAAGCCCTTTAACATTTTCAATTAAGCGATTTTGATAATGAATAGCCGTTGGTACAATATGGTTTATAGCCAAATCGCCAAGGACCCTACCTTCAATTTGAATTTTTTTAGCATATTTTTCCAACTTGATATCGTATCTGGCTTCCAACTCAATTCTATTTAAAACATTATGTTTTTCAAAAAGTTCAATACTACTTTTAGAAACGAAAGCCGGCAAAGCATCGGGGGTAGAACGATTATTGGAGAGGCCTCTGCGTGCCGCTTCGTCAACCCACTCCTGACTATATGAATTTCCTTCAAAACGGATGGGTTTGGAATCTTTAATATAAGATCTAACCACATTAAAAATAGCATCTTCCTTTTTCAGTCCGCTTTTTATCAGAATATCTACTTCTTCTTTAAAAAGATTCATTTGTTCAGCAACGATAGTATTTAAAACGAACATAGGCTTTGCAGTATTTGCAGAAGAACCCACTGCGCGGAATTCAAATTTATTTCCTGTAAAAGCAAAAGGAGATGTTCTGTTTCTATCTGTATTATCCAGTAATATTTCAGGTATTTTAGGGATGTCTGTTATAACATTTTTTCCATTATGACCATTTAAAGGTTTCCTGCCGGGCATTTTTTCTATTTCATTGAGTGTGGCAGTAATTTCTTTTCCCAGGAAAGCAGAAATAATAGCCGGAGGAGCTTCATTTGCACCCAAACGAAGATCATTTCCTTCAGAAGCAATACTAGCCCTCAATAGCTCTTCATAAGTATAAATACCTTTTAAGATAACACTTAGAAATGTAACAAATCTAAAATTATCTTCAGGTGTTTTGCCCGGAGAGAGCAAATTAATTCCGGTATCGGTAGCCAATGACCAGTTATTATGCTTACCTGACCCATTGATTCCGGCATAAGGTTTTTCATGTAGCAGAACCCTAAAATTATGATGACGTGCAACTTTCTCCAGTAAATGCATTAATAACTGGTTATGATCTACTGCGACATTTACTTCCTCATAAACAGGAGCACATTCAAACTGACTGGGAGCCACCTCATTATGCCTTGTCTTAAGAGGAATTCCCAGCTTATGACTTTCTATTTCCAATTCCTGCATAAAGGCTTTAGCCCTACTGTTAATAGTTCCAAAATAATGATCAGATAATTGTTGATCCTTTGCCGAAGCATGTCCAAATACAGTTTTACCGGTAAGTACCATATCCGGACGAGCCATAAACAGGGCTTCATCGACTAAAAAATATTCCTGTTCCCATCCCAATGTCGTAAACACCTTATTTACTTCCGGGTTAAAATACTTACAAATATTTGTAGCGGCATCATCAAGGGTTGCTACAGACTTAAGTAAAGGAGTTTTATAATCGAGAGATTCACCGGTATAAGAAACAAATATAGTAGGAATACAAAGTGTTTTGTCGAGAATAAATGCAGGAGATGTTGGATCCCAGGCTGTATAACCTCTTGCTTCAAAAGTAGAACGTATTCCACCGCTTGGAAAACTGGAAGCATCAGGTTCTTGTTGTACTAATTGGCTACCCTGAAACCCTTCAATAGCTCTTCCACTGGAAACCGGATTAATAAAAGCATCATGTTTTTCAGCTGTTTCACCGGTTAAAGGATGAAACCAGTGGGTATAATGAGTGACACCTTTATTTAAAGCCCAAGCCTTCATAGCCGAAGCCACCTGATTTGCAACTTTACGGTCTATTCGTTCTCCTTTTTCTATGGACCTCATAACAGCCGAAAAAGCTTCTTCAGTTAAAAACTCCTTCATAACAGTTTGATTAAAGGTCATAGACCCGTAATAATCTGAAATTTTTAAAGAAGGGAAATGGACTTCTTTTTCCTGGCGGTCCATTGATTTTTCCAAAGCCATAAATCTAATTCTTGTCATAATGCTTTTTGTATTGATTTCTTATTAATTTTTAGCAAATACAAACCTATAAAAGTAATCAGTCCATTTAATATTAACATTTCAAAACCCGTTTTATATCCGGAAATCAAGAACTCCAATATTTTACTAAAAAAATAAGCTAAAAAAGGAGAGGCTACTGCCACAGCAGGAATCCACTTATCCGCAATTTTAGTTTTAGTAAAAAGTCCGAAGCTAAACAATCCCAATAACGGCCCATACGTATACCCAGCAAACGTAAAAAGTTGGGCTATGATTGCCTGATTATTAATTATTTTAAAAATCAGTATGACAAATATAACAATCAACATCATAAAAAAATGCACCCAACGCCGTTTTTTTTTCAATTTTTCTTCACTATCAGCAAACTTGCGGTCTAACTCCAGTATATCAATCGATAGCGAAGTGGTTAAAGCTGTCAGTGCACTATCAGCACTTGAATAAGCTGCTGAAATTAATCCTACAAAAAATATAATTCCACCAATCACTCCTAAATAACCAAAAGCGACTTGTGGAAAAAGCATATCAGAAGTGCCCGGAACATTAATATTATTGTTACTGACAAATAAAAACAGTACGGCTCCCAGGAATAAAAAAATAAAGTTTATGGGAATTAATACCAGACTTAAAGTAGTCATATTTTTTTGAGCATCCTTTAAGTTTCTACAGCTAAGGTTTTTCTGCATCATATCCTGATCAAGCCCTGTCATAGCAATAGTAATAAACATGCCGCTAAAAAACAGTTTCCAGAAATTTTGAGGGCTCTTTGGATTTGAAACAAAGATTTCAGAAATATTAGAATGCCAAACAGAATTCCAGATACTGTAAAATGAAGAATTCATAGAATGAATAATAACTCCAATAGCAATAACAACAGATAATATCATAAAAGTAGTCTGTAAAGTATCTGTCCAAATAATGGTTTTAATTCCTCCTTTTGCTGTATACAACTGTATTAAAAAAAGGAATAACACTACTGTAACCCAAAATGGGATTTTAAAGTGGTCAAAAACAAAAATCTGAAGAACTTCTATCACGAGAAACATACGGAAAGAAGCACCAATAATTCTTGAAATTAAAAAGAATGCAGATCCTGTTTTATAGGCATTTCTACCAAAACGTTTATTTAAATAAGTATATATAGACGTCAAATTCAATTTATAATACACAGGCAGTAATACAGTTGTAATAACAGCATAACCCACAACATATCCTAAAACCATAGCAAAGTAAGTAAAATGAGTTGTGCTCACCCATCCCGGTACAGAGATAAAAGTTACTCCTGAAAGTGAGGCCCCAATCATACCATATGCCACTACAAACCAAGGAGATTGTTTATTTCCGATAAAAAAACTCTGATTATCTGCTTTACGCGATGTAATCCAGGA
>WGGC01000128.1 GCA_015491905.1 Bacteroidales bacterium
TTATAATTTTATCTTCCAAAAACAAAATGAGAGGAAATATGCTTTTAAGTATCGTTTCAAAAGTTTCAGCCACTGTTCTCCTCCCCGCTCCCGCCAGTCTCTATCTTGCGAGCGATAAATAACCAAAATTTATAACTTTACATCCGCAAAAAAAGCATCAGACAATGGTGAGGAAGAATTTCATTTATTGCATCACCAATAGAAGCGGCGGCAGCGGTGATAGGGATGGCGGCGGTGGCTACTGGTTACCTAAAGTAACTATAACAGCATATTCAGAGACTCTTGACCCAGCTCTAATCTGGGGAAGTAATGCCGGTAATAATGTTGGCGGAATGTTTGGCCCCATGCCTGTTTCAGGTACAAGAAAATATTGGCAAAACATGAGTATGGGGGGAGGTGGTTCTGGCGAAGCTGGTGGGAGTGATGATATTGATTGGGGAATGTTTCTTAAGCATACTGAAAAAGTTGAAATTGTCCACCCAATTAACACACTAATAGGCAGATTTAATTACAGTAGGTATTCTTCTAAGTCTATCGGAAGAGGCCCAATAAATATAACATTAACAAACGGAAGAAGAACAGAAATTTCAATAAAATATTTTGGAACTGGAATTAATTTTCGCACAAATATTATAGGCTTTTCTACTTCATTTTTAAATATTACTGGTGGATTTGACATGATCGATGGATTTTATTTAGGAGCTGAATTTACTCCATATTTATTAGACTATTAAGAAAATGAAAAAAAAGAACATTTTAAATTTTGTTTATGGGGGAATTCTTACAATAGTAATAATTTCTATTGTACAGATTGTTGTAAGCCTTTTTAAATCTTCAGATTGTACATATGCTCCTACATTAAAAAACGAAGGAAGATTCTATTATTTGTTTAAAGATAAAGCGTCAAAAGATTTTAAAAGAATTTATTCAGTAGGCAGAATAAATAAAGGATGGATATATTCCTACTTATACAAAAAGGAATTAAGAATCACTATTTGGAAATTGTTTGATTATGACAACCTGGGTGTGAATGATTTTGTTTTCAATAACAGGCACAAAACTTACTTTTTAAGAAGCAATTCATATTCCTATTCGGATATTGGCCCCGGTCCTGTTATCCGGTTAGCAAAATTAGATTGTTTGAACCTCACAAGTAAGATGTATATTAATTTTTTAGGGGAAGAAAAAATTATTGACACACTGAAAGGTTCAAATATGGTGAAATTTCTTGGCAATGTTAAAGAAATTGATTTTGTTAATGAAAAAAATGAATGTCAATTGAAATTTTATCCTTTGAAAGATTCAATTTTGACCAAGTTGGTTATCGTTAAAAAGAAGAAGGATATACTCATTATTTTTATTAACCCTGTAGGTGAGAATTCATTTAAAATAAACCCAAACAACTTATTTGATTTTAAGTAGCTCCCGCCTCACTTCCGCACGATTGCATCGTGTGGAATAGCAAGTACCATGAAAATATGGAGATTTCCTATATTAATCCCGCACTTACAGGTCTGCGCCCTATAAGCAGAAATAACCAAAATTTATAACTTTGCATCTGCAAAAAAAGCATTAGACAATGGTGAGGTAGAGTGCCATTTATTTTTGATCAGTTAGCAGCAATTGTAGTAGGGTATGCAACAGGCTATGAAGAAGTTGAATTAGTTTACAATGCAACGACACTGACGATTGATATGACACACGATATCATAAAAAAATATAATGAGGAAAATCCATGAAAATATTAGATTTTTTTATGTATTACTTTTCACGCTGGCTTGAATTTACGGATAGGAGGAAGAAAAAGGCAACATCTTATCCTGATCAATCTGCATATGCACTTACAATAAGTCTCGGCATGTGGATAGAAATAGTTGATTTTGTAACTGAATATTTTCTTTTTGGCACTTACATTTCAAAAATACCACTTCTACTTCTTGTTGTCGTTAGTATGTCCTTTTATTTTCTTTTAAGATATATTTATATCACAAAAAGGAGATATGACCAAATATTGAAAATGAGTGATCCAAAATTTTCTATATCTGAAAAAGCAGGCAGGATTATTGCATTAATAATTTTTTTCTTCCCATTTCCCGTATTAGTTTTTGTAGCATTGTTATTACATCATATAATATGATTTGTCAA
>WGGC01000129.1 GCA_015491905.1 Bacteroidales bacterium
CTGTGACAAGAAATACCTGTTTGCCCGGAAAAAGCCTTAATAATGGGTTTTATGGCAAACTGCATATTGGCAGCAGTAGCAATAATCAGTTTATTTTTAGATGCATGATTATGGCATGAACCTAAAATGAGTATAGGTAATAAACCGATTAATAGAGACAAACGTTTCATATAATTAAAAATTTAAATCATTGCAGGATTCATTGAGGAATATTTCAATTTTATGTTTTAACCGGTAAAATTCTTTCATAACCTGAGTTCTACATAAGACTTTGCTTCAGTCATAGATAATTTTTTCCTGGACGATGCAAAATTCCGCAGGACTATCGGGATAATTCAAGGGATTTTGCGGAAGTATAGGAGAAAATTATCATGACCCTTTAGGGAAAGCCAACAAAAAGCCATCTTTGAAGAAAAAAAACCTTAAAATAGCCCGCTATTCCTTCTGTTTTTTTTCTCCAAATCTCACTCCCTGTTGGCTTTCTGTAGCTAAAGTCTTATGTCGAATTCAGGTTAATAACCTGTTCGCCTTCGGCAGTAACAACAGTACTTCCCCCATTTTTACCTCCTGATTTTTTTATCACCAATGGTTTCTCTGCAATTCTATTCATGTTTTCCACCAATTGCCAGGCTTTTCTATATGAAATATCAATAGCTTTAGCAGCTCCTGAAATAGATCCTGTTTCTTTAATTTTCTGTAATAATACCACTCTTCCCTCACCAAGGAACGAATTCCCGTTTTTGTCTATCCATAGTCTGTATTTTATGTTAATATTATTATTCAATACCATATGCATTTAAAAACATATCGCAATATAAAAAGAAAGCATAAAGAAAACAGAAAATGAAATAATTTATAATGACTTTATAGAAATAAAAGGATAGGCACACATTATATGATTTTACTGAGGACTTGTAACAGATAGCACGGAATGTCCGCCCTGATAAAAATTGTTAATATTATTATATCTCAAAACAGGTGTTGTATTATTTGTAAATTTGTTTTTTAAAACCTTTTAAATGATTATACATTTATTTCGGATGGTAAAGCCAGGAAGTCTCCATAATTTTTTTATAATTTTTCTTTTTCTTTTTCTTGCAGAAAGAGCCGGGGCTCAGATTTCTATGCCTGACACATTAAAGGCCGTTTATGAAACAGAGCCGTTAAAATTTAATGGAAATCTTAATGCTGCGGCTTGGAGACATGCTAAAGGGGTTACTAATTTTACCCAGCGCGAGCCTGATGTTGGGCAGCCGGCAAGTGAAAAAACAAAAGTTAAAGTACTGTACGACAAAAAGAATTTATATATAGGCGTGTGGTGCTATGATAATGAGCCGGGGAAAATTATTGCACGTCAGTTGAAGCGTGATTTTAATTATTCTACCGACGATAATTTTAAAATTATTATCGACACTTATGGTAATGGCCGTACCGGTTATTTATTTGTTACTAATCCTAATGGCGCTCGTTCGGATGCGATGATATCGGGAAATGGGCAGTCGCGAAATGTTAGTTGGAACGGGGTATGGAATGTAAAAACGCAGCGTAATGACAGCGGTTGGTTTGCGGAGTTTAAAATTCCATTTTCGACACTTATGTTTAAAAAGGGAGGGAAACAAAACTGGCGTATTAATTTTGAAAGAAATATTCGCAGGAAACAGGAAACCGACGATTGGCAGGGATGGTCGCGCAATTCAAATATTACACAGGTTTCAAGAGCCGGCTACTTAACAGGTTTAACAGGATTGAGCAAGACTTCTATGATAGAAATGAAACCTTACCTGATAGGAGGAATAGCTAAAAATAACAATTTAAAAATAAAAAAAACCGGAAATACCGGAGGGGATTTGAATTATTTGATTACGCCGACATTAAAATTAAATTTAACGGTAAACACAGATTTTGCACAGGTGGAATCAGACCAAATGCAAGTTAACCTCACACGTTTTTCGTTATATTACCCTGAGAAAAGGGAATTTTTTTTGGAAGGAGCCAATTATTTCAAATTTGGCCTTGGATACAGCACTCAGCCTTTTTATTCCAGGCGCATAGGTTTAGCTCCTGATAATACGATAGTTCCAATTATTGCCGGAGGCCGTATAATGGGACGCGTGGGGAAAACATCAGTAGGTGCCATGAGTATTCAAACTTCAAAAAAAGATTCTATTCCTACAACGAATTTTTCGGTAGTAAGGTGGAAACAAGACCTGTCGGAAGACATAACAGTTGGTATTATTGCAGTTAGCAAAATGCAACCCGGGGAAGAGAATTATGTTTACGGAACAGACTTCGCCTATTATAATTCACATTTTAAAGGAAATAAGAATATTTCTATTGGAGGAGCTGTAGCACAAAGTTATACTTCTGATTATAGTCATAAATCAGGGTTGGCAAGTCGCATTTATTTTACTTATCCTAATGATTTAATAGACTTTTCTGCTATCTGGGATCGTTCGGGGCAGTACTTTAATGCCGAAGCCGGTTTTCAAAGAAGAAGAGCTTATCAGATGTTTAACGCTGACTTACGAATAAGTCCCCGCTTTAAAAAAGTATCCTGGATGAGGCAGTTTTTCTTTAAACCTTTCGACTTTAACTATTATATAGATGATGTAACTCATAAATTACAGTCCTTTTGGTCAGAATTCAGGCCGTTGGGTTTTCGTTTAAAAAGTGGTGAGAAGTTTGAATTTAACATTCAGCGAAAAGCTGAAAACCTGACAAAAAATTTTGAAATACATCCGGGTGTGATTATTCCCACAGGTGAATATTGGTTTACCGATTGGGAATTACAGTTCAGCACTTTCGACGGCAGAAAGTTATATGCTGGCGTTTTTGTTAACTGGGGAGGATTTTACAACGGAAAACAAATTGTAATGGCCGGGGAGATGTCATGGCAACCCAATCAGTATGTAAATTTTAATGCACAGTATGAAAAGCACCATATTTTACTTCCCGAAGGTGATTTTATTGTTCATCTTATTAGCAGTCACATTAATTTTGCTATGAGTCCTGATTTGTTTGGGTCTGTTTTCGGACAATGGAACAATGACGAAGATGAAGTTTTATTGAATTTTCGCCTCAATTGGATTCCTAAACCCGGAACTAATCTATATTTTGTTGTAAATCAGGGTTACGATACCCATAATAATAATTTTATAAGCCTATATACTACTGTTCAGCTAAAACTGATATGGCGTTTTGTATTGTAAAAATATTTCATCTGTTTATAATTTTATATTTCATTGGTCAGATGGAACTTAACATGATTGAATAATCATTCTCCTGTGTGATTTAATAATTATTCAATCATGGGCGTTTCACGTTATTATTAACAATGAAAGGAAATATAAATTGAAATATAAAAATTGGTTTATATTTGTTATTACAAATTTTATATTAATAGAATCATATTTATGTTAAAGCGTATAGCATCATTACCTCCTAACGAAACCATTCAGCATAAGCAAATTTTGGAGATTATGGATGAATCGAAGATGACCAAAAAGCAACGCAGGTTTTGGTTTTTAGCTTCCGGAGGTACATTACTTGATGGAGTTTCGGTTATGATGTTGGGGATTTCGTTACATTTATTATCAGATAAGATTTCTCCTGTAATGATGGGATTAATTGGTTCTGCACTGGTTTTGGGAGCAGTATTTGGTTCCAATGTTGGAGGGCAGATAGGAGACAGGCAGGGAAGAAAAAAGCTGCTGATTTTAAATATGATTATAATTGCTGTTGGCGCACTGATTAGTGCTTTTTCATTTTCACCATGGATGTTGCTCGCCGGGCAGTTAATAGTAGGCGCAGGAATAGGCAGTGATTTTGCCGGAAGCAGCACCTATGTTGCTGAAATGACACCGCGTAATAAAAGAAGCCGCCTTATGGTTGGTACAATTACTTTCCAGTCGGTGGGGTTATTAATAGCCGGAATTTTGGCATGGTTTGTTTTGCAATTATCAGCAGCAACAGATGTTTGGCGTTATTTTATGGGTGTGGAAGTTCTGCTTGCGGGTTTGTTTCTGATTTTCAGGTTTTCATTATTAGAGAGTCCGCGGTGGCTTATGGGCCATGGTGAAAATCAGAAAGCTACAGAAATTTTATCAAAAATATTTCCTGAAAAGGCAGGTCAGCTGATGCAACTCGGACAAGAAGCCGGCGGTGAAGTGCATAAAGTGGTACTGCCGATGAAGAAAAAGCCTGTCAGATGCTGCCAGTTGTTGTTTATGAAAGAATACAGAAAAAGAACAATACTGGCTGCCGTTCCGTGGTTTCTAATGGATATTGCTACTTATGGCATTGGATTGTTTACACCGGTAATACTTGCTTCGGTTATGAAAGAAGCTTCATCAGGAAATATACATACTGATGAAATTAGAAATGTTTTGGGAACTACTATTATTGATTTATTTTTATTGCTTGGATTTTTAGCTGCTCTGTGGCTTGTCCCTAAGCTGGGCAGAATAAAAATGCAAAATATTGGATTTGCAGGCATGGCTGTAGGAATGGGAATATTATTTTTAGCCACAATTATTGGTGTCGCCGGAACTTGGCATACTGTGTTGGTTTTTGGCGGATTTATCATCTTTAATTTATTAATGAATGCAGGCCCCAATGCCACTACTTTTACCCTCGCTCCTGAACTATTTCCTACTCAGCTGCGGTCTACAGCAAGTGGTTTTGCCGCCGGTTGTGCAAAAATCGGAGCTACTCTTGGTATTTTTATACTACCCACTATTAAAAGTAGTTTTGGTGTTCCTACTGTCTTGGCAGGAATGGCTGTTATAAGTTTACTGGGATTACTGATAACAGTAATATATTCTGAAAAAATTGAGGAAAATCAAACACTCGAACAAAGACAAAAACAAGCATCCTAAAAACAGTTTATAAAAAAATCCATGTTAACTTATAACATGGATTTTTTTATAACGAAGTTGTTTAAAGTTAACCCATTATTCCTTAGTATTATATAAATCAAATCAGCAAATCTTTATTCCATTTCTACTATTTGATTATTCAAATGGCAACAACATGAATTCTAACTCGCCTGCGGCGAGATGGAATTAGTGTAATTAGTGTAATTCGTTGATAAAAACCAACGAATTACACTAATTTAACGAATTACGGTTTTCCTTCATGCCTTTGGCATGAAGGAAAACCGTTTAATAATTTTTTTTAAACAAAAATAACAATTGAAATTTTAGATGTAATTTTTTCTTTTAGAGTATCTTATCAAGA
>WGGC01000130.1 GCA_015491905.1 Bacteroidales bacterium
CGAATTAAAATCGGAATAAAACAGGTTGCCGGCTTTTTTGTTTAATTCTTTATAAATTCGAAAAGAGTTTCACATCACAAAACAAAAAAAACAATGACAAATGCAAATATTTATTTAGTTTTTTTTATAAATATTTCAGCAATTTCATTTAACATATTTTATTTCAATGGTTTACAATTGTTAATTTATAACTTATTTTATTTTTCAAGGGTAAAAATATAAAAAAATCTTTTTGTTTCTACAGTTATAAACTAATTTTATAGTTTTTATTTTATTTATTTCTGATATTTGCTTACTGATATCCGCTTCGGGCGTAGACGCCAGAAGCGGGATATTACTATAAAGTTGCCAATAACAAGGTTGGGGCAAAACACTTATTTCACTAATTTGCATGGAGAATTTGATTGCAATGGATATAACATTAATTTGTTATATTATCGGTGCTTTCAAATATTTTATCTGCCGATTTAGCAATGAAACGGTTATATAATTTACCATTCTTATCAGGATAACGCCTGGCAAATTCATAATAACAAGCCGGTATTTCGTATGTTCCTTCTTTAAACAACACAGGTATTTTTCCAGCCCTGATACTACTTTGCTCAAGCAATTGTTTAGGACTGCCTTTAATTTCTCCACCGGCCTGGTTCATAGAAAAGCCATTACTTTTCAGAAAATCATTTAGCTTTTCAAGGCTGTTATATTTTTTCAGTGCATTCACACTTACTGTAAAATGATTGGCTCTGAAACCATATACATAAAGCCATGCAGCGTATTCAGATTCCTCTTTCAATTCCTGGTACACATTAAATCCGGGTATTACCCATGAGTTTCCCGAATAAAGTAACTCTTTAGATTTCAATAGTTGCTCAGGAATTAAGTCTACCCATTGTTTTACTATTTGTCGCAGTTTAAAGCTGAACTTTTCTGTTTCCAGCTGACTGATAAAAATACGGGGAGCTTTTGGATTAAAACTATGCTCAAGATGTTTAGCAAAAAGTTTTTTTTCCTCAAAAACATATTTCCCGGCTTCGTGATATCCGGCATTTAAAAAAGGTTTAGCCAAAACGTCAACGTTTATACGCGGATCATCAAACGTGCGCAAGGCGATATGGTCATTTATAACTTCTTCGCCTTCATTAGACAAAAGATTATAAACTTTACGAACCTGTGGGTTTTGTTCAATATAATTATGCCATAAATGGTCAAAAAGAGGCTGTGCTTTATCCATTAAATACTTTTTAATATAAAAAGGATAAAATTAAGCTTTTTCCATTTAAGAATCCAAATTACTAATACGAATACTCTCCCTTGGGGAACATGATAAAAAAATTCATGATTGTTTTAGCACTAATAACCTTTAAGCTGCGGCAGGGGTGGTAGCGGCAGCGAGGTTGTTGCAGGAGGCATGAGAGGCTTGTGGAGGCGGGGCGACAAGGGAGCCCCCGAAAACACATTAGCCGAACGCCAGCTGCGACTACCGACTAAAGCGGACAACCCGGTTCAGCCGCCCTAAGCATAAAAATATAACATATTGTATTTCAATGTATTAATTAATTTAAATTCTTTATAAATTAACCTAAAAAGTTTATTTAAGTAAATTACTTACTTAAATGAGGACGGAAAAATTGTAACTTCGTGTCAAAATTAAAACAATCGATTTAAATCCATACTTATGGCTAAAATGAGAGGTGCCATTGAAGTTGACATTGAGAAATGCAAAGGGTGCGGAGTGTGTATTCCCGCTTGTCCAACCGATGTAATTTTATTGGCAAAAGAAGTAAACGGCAAAGGATATCCATTTGCCTACATGGCAGATCCGGACGCATGTACCGGGTGTACAAATTGTGCCATAGTTTGCCCTGACGGTGTTATAACTGTTTACAGGGTAAAAGTAAAATAATAAAATAAAATATAATCCAAAAAAATGGGTGAATTAAGATTAATGAAAGGTAACGAAGCGTTGGCAGAGGCAATAATACGTGCCGGTGCTGACGGATATTTCGGTTATCCGATAACCCCACAGTCGGAGGTTATAGAATATTTAACAGCTGAGAAGCCACAGGAGCGTACGGGGATGGTAGTTTTACAAGCAGAGAGTGAGGTAGCGTCCATAAACATGTTATATGGTGGAGGGGCTACGGGTAAAAAGGTTGTAACATCATCATCAAGTCCGGGTATTAGTTTAATGCAGGAAGGGTTATCATACATTGCCGGGGCAGAGATTCCTGTTTTGGTGGTAAACGTAGTTCGTGGCGGTCCGGGATTGGGCGACATACAGCCGGCACAGTCGGATTATTTTCAGTCTACAAAAGGAGGCGGTCATGGTGATTACCGTTTGATAGTACTTGCGCCATCTTCGGTTCAGGAGATGTCTGATTTTGTTCCGGTAGCTTTTGACCTTGCTTTTAAATACCGAAATCCTGTTATGATTTTATCAGATGGTGCCATAGGCCAGATGATGGAGAAAGTAGAATTATTTGATACTATTCCGCGTTTAACGGATGAAGAAGTAAAAGAACGTTATCCGTGGGCTACAAACGGAAAGCCTAAAGGTGGGGAAAGAAGGATAATTACTTCTCTGGACTTAGATCCGGCAAAAATGGAAGAACACAACCGACATTTGCAGGAAAAATACCGTAAAATAGAAGAAAACGAAGTCAGATATGAGGAATTCCAGTGTGATGATGCGGAATACATTTTGGTGGCTTATGGTTCGAGTGCGCGAATAGCGCAAAAAGCCATTCAGCTGCTGAGGGAGAAGGGAGTTAAAGTTGGTTTATTACGTTTAATAACCTTGTGGCCATTTCCATACAAAAGAATTGAAGAACTGGCAGCCAAAGGGGTAAAAGGATTTTTAGCCGTAGAAATGAGTGCAGGGCAAATGGTTGAGGATGTTCAGCTGGCAGTTAACGGAAAGGTAAAAGTTGCACATTTTGGGCGTTTGGGGGGTATAGTTCATTCACCCGAAGAAGTTGTAGAAGCTCTTGAACAAAAAATTATAGGAGAGTAAATTATGTCAGAAATAGCTATTAAAGATATTATAAAAACGGAAAATTTGGTTTATAAAAAAACCAAATTAATGACTGATAAACCTTTGAGTTACTGTCCGGGATGCGGGCATGGAACAGCACATCGCCTTATAATGGAGGTAATTGAGGAGCTCGGAAAAGAGAATGACACCATTGGTATAGCTCCTGTAGGATGTTCAGTATTGGCATATGAGTTTATGAATGTTGACATGCAGGAAGCTGCTCACGGGCGCGCTCCTGCTTTGGCAACAGCAATTAAAAGATTATGGCCGGACAAAGTTGTTTTCACTTATCAGGGAGATGGTGATTTGGCGGCAATTGGAACTGCCGAAACCATTCATGCATGCAACCGGGGAGAAAAAATTGTAATTATTTTCATAAACAATGGTATTTATGGCATGACAGGCGGTCAAATGGCTCCTACCACCCTTGTAGGGATGAAAACCTCTACCAGTCCTTATGGCCGTGATGTATCATTAATGGGGAATCCGTTGAAAATAACAGAGTTAGTAGCACAGTTACCAGGTACTTACTTTGTATCACGACAAGCTGTACATACACCATCGGCAGTAAGAAAAGCAAAGAAAGCCATCAGAAAGGCATTTCAGAATCAATTGGATGATGCTCCCGGAATAAACTTTGTGGAGGTTGTCTCCAATTGTAATTCAGGTTGGAAAATGACTCCTGTGGATTCAAATATATGGATGGAAGAAAACATGTTTCCTTATTATCCTTTAGGGGACATAAAAGTTGATGGTGAAATAATTAAATAACGACTTAAAAGAACAAAATATGACTGAAGAAATCATTATCGCAGGATTCGGAGGACAAGGTGTTTTATCTATGGGTAAAATATTGGCATATTCAGGAATCATGCAAGATCAGGAAGTAAGCTGGATGCCTTCTTATGGACCGGAGATGCGGGGAGGGACAGCCAATGTAACTGTGATTTTAAGTGATGAACGTATCAGTTCACCCATTCTGCGAGCTTACGATACTGCTATTATTTTAAATCAGCAGTCGATGGATAAATTTGAAGATGCCGTTAAGCCGGGAGGAACTTTATTATATGATCCAAATGGCATTAGCAGACATCCGAAAAGAACGGATATTAATATATATCGTGTGGAAGCTGCAAAAAAAGCTGCTGAAATGGGAAATATTAAAATTTTCAATATGATTGTTCTGGGAGCTTATTTAAATATAAAACCCATTGTAAAAATGGAAAATGTTATTAAAGGCTTGAAAAAATCATTACCCGAAAGACATCACAAATTAATACCGTTAAACGAAGACGCTATTAATGTTGGGATGAAGAGTGTAGAAACAGTTTCTACTACGGTTTAACAGTTTGTTTTTCATAGCGACGAAAAAGCCGGGATTTAACTCCGGCTTTTTTTTATCAATTATTGTCATTCTCCTGAAAACATTTTCTCACCTTTATTGTCGAGCCACTCTACCATAATTTTTCTTTCTTTTTTGGTAAGACGAGCTTTTGGATGCATAATAAGAAAAGGCCAGAAGGGCATATCACCACTTTTAATTTCATCTGCAGCCTTATCTAAAACTTTTAATTTTTTCGTTATCTTAAAAGAATTCCACTCAGAAAAATTAACATGTTTTCTCCCATCTTTAACATCCCGAACTATTAACCATGAGACAGGAGCCACATAAGTGTACCATGGGTAAACTGTTTGGTTTGAATGACAATCGTAACAAGCATTTTTAAATAAAACCGCCACGCTGTCAGGAAAATGAGCTGTCCGGATAAAGTCATTTGGATTCTGCTCTGACACAGGTGGTTTTTTTGCAGGAATAAATTGAATAACAACAAATAAAACTAAAATCCAAAACAAAAGTTTTAATAGTATTCTTCTTTTTTTAGCCATAAAATTATCTTATTAAATTGATATCTAATACTATTCCTGCAAAACAGCTCATAAAAAAATATATATTTTACTGTTGATGGTGAGGCATCAAAGACTCAGCTGTTTCTGAAGCCCATTTTTGCAACAAAGTTTTATCAGACTTTGTTAATGCTTTTTCAGGATGCTTTACAAGAAACTTTTTTGGAGGCATATCGCCGTCATGAACAACATCGGCAATATCCTGTAATTTCACTACCATTTTATGGTGGTGCAAGGTAGGTAATTTATCAAAATTTAATTTCTTTTTGGATTTTTCCCCTTTAGACTTAGAATTATGACAACCATAGCAGGAATTCATAACTACTTTATTGACATTTTCGGGCATTACAAAAGCAGGTTTTTTATCTTTTGTTAATTTTTCAGTCTTAGTAATACCTTCAGGTAAAGTAAATGCCCACAAAAAGAGAGCTCCCGACAAAACAACTACAAAAGTTGCAATTCTGTTTCTTGTATTTTTTTTCATAAGTAAATAAATTAATTTGTTAATAAGAATTTCTTTTATTTATTAAAATTTATTTTTGTTAACGATTATTTTAAGTTAAGATTCATATGCTTATATAATTTATAAATTCGTTATTAAAAAATAAATAAGTTATATTGCAATGGTAAAATCTATCTCATAACAAAAAATATAAATCGAAGATAAAACTCATTATATTAGCAGTCGCTAAAATAATAATTAATTTAAAATCTTTCTAAATAAAATTCATTGGATATAAAATTATTTTTAGATCAGCAGGTCAGGCAGTTTAATCAGGAGAGTTTTCTTAAAGAAGACCCCATACAAATTCCAAAAAAGTTTAAGAAAAGGGAGGACATTGAAATTGCAGGTTTTCTTACTTCCATAATCACATGGGGGAACAGGAAAGCTATTATAAAAAGCGCATCTTTATTAATGGATTTAATGGAAAATGAGCCCTACAGGTTTATTGTGGAAGGTTCTGAAAGTGAATGGGAAAAGATGAACAACTTTGTTTACAGAACGTTTAACAGCAGTGATTTATTATTTTTGATGAAAGCGTTAAAGAACGTATTAAAAAGTTATGGTAATTTAGAAAATATTTTTAATAACTATTTTCAGCAAAGTAATAATATAAAAGATAGTATCATTGGTTTCAGAAGCGAACTACTAAACACTACCCATCTCAGGCGGTCTGAAAAACATTTGGCCAATCCGGCAAAAGGCTCGGCAGCCAAGCGGATAAATATGTTTTTAAGGTGGATGGTAAGAAAGGACAATTCAGGAATTGATTTTGGTATTTGGGATAGCATCCCCATGTCGGCTTTAATGATTCCATTGGATGTACATTCGGGAAGAATGGCAAGGAATTTAGGTCTATTGTCGCGAAAGCAAAACGATTGGAAAGCAGTTGAAGAATTAACAGAAAGGCTTAAGGAGCTGGATTCTGATGATCCAATAAAATATGATTTTGCTTTGTTTGGCATGGGAGTGAATAAGGTAAATCCGGTAGTTGAAAGTGCAAAATAAAGCACTAAAAAATACATATTAATCAATAAAAAAATGAATTTCCGAAATAGGCTATATGAAATCATATTTGAAGCTGACACCCCGGCGGGGAAAGCTTTTGACATAATTCTTTTAATAGCAATTTTATTAAGTGTAATAGCAGTTTCTCTTGACAGTGTAGAAATTATTCACATACAATATCAGTTTGCCTTTCAATTAACAGAATGGATTTTAACCA
>WGGC01000131.1 GCA_015491905.1 Bacteroidales bacterium
ATGGAATGAGACAAAATCAATACCGATAAGCCGCCAAATGATATGGGAGGCTTATAAGAAGGTAAGAGCCAACAAGGGTAGTGCAGGCATAGATAATGTTAGCATGGAAGAATTCGATGCAAACAGGGCAAAGTATCTGTACAAACTATGGTATAAACGTTATAAGACAAGCATTAAACGAGCCTACAAATGGTTGGCAAGAGTACAGGAACAATATCCTTACTTGTTTTACCATTGGCAGTTTGGGTTTGTCTGTTAATTAAGTATTTTTGTATAACAAGAACCGTATGATGGGAGACTATCACGTACGGTTCTGTGAGAGGCTTGGGGTGAAACTCCCTTTGCCTACTCGACTTTAAACCGTTCTCTGCAAGCAGGACTGATGAAAAACGTGAATTAAAAAACTGTAACAAAAACACAAATCTTCAAATCAAAGAATTATGAAAATAGTCTTAAAATTAATAATCTTGCTAATGTTTAGCAATCCTGTTTTTTCACAAAAAACTATTCCAATCATTAAAGCGACATCTAAAACTGTTGATATAAAAGTTGGAGATAAACTAAATAAAGGTCAGTGGACTATAATGCCCGAAATAAATCCTGACGTATTTGATATTAGTGAAGTTGGGAAAATTGTAACATTTTATACAGACATTGATTCTATAAGTGTAACAATAAATGAAAAAACAAATTTTGACTTTATAATTTTATTGAATAAAAAAGACTCTGCATATACAAAAGTGAAATACAAAGAACCTTATTTGGTAACATTAAAAAAAGCAAAAGCATATAATTATAATCAAATAAGAAAAATACCACAATTTACATATCAAGATAGTAGCGACATCCATTTAAAACAAATAAGAAAAGATTTCAAACTTGACTCAATTGCAGGGACAGGCAATGAGATATCGCAATTGCTAAATATAATGCATTGGGTTCATAATATTGTTAGACACGATGGTTCGAGTAACAATCCAACACTAAAAAACGCAATAGATTTAGTAAATGTTTGCCAAACCGAAAATCGTGGTATTAATTGTAGAATGATGGCTGTGATACTCAACGAATGTTATTTATCGATGGGTTACAAATCGAGAATGATAACCTGTATGCCTAAACCTCTTAAATTTAATGATTGCCACGTAATAAATTCTGTATTCTCAAAGCTATTAAATAAATGGATTTGGTTAGACCCAACTTTTGACGCTTATGTGATGAATGAAAAAGGAGAATTATTAGGGCTTCAAGAAGTTCGTGAGCGATTAATTAATGACCAACCTTTAATTTTAAATCCAGAAGCAAATTGGAATAGAAAAAATAGTCAAACAAAAGAACATTATTTATATAAATATATGGCAAAAAATCTTTATAGACTTGAAACGCCACTTCATTCAACATATAATTACGAAACAAAAGAAAAAGGAAAAACATTAGAATATATACAATTACTGCCACTTGATGGAATAAATCAAAAACCTGAAATAGAAATTAGTGAAAATAAAATAACAAAAATGACATATAAAACATATATCACTAACAATCCAAATGTTTTTTGGGAAATGAAATAAAGCCAGCAGAGAATCGAGTAGACTGCCCCGCCAGTATTAACTGACGGGGAGAGCCTCTCACTCCACTGTATCCCGCCATTGCGGGACAGGCTGTACGGGAGCTGCGCTCTTTCTATTAAAATCAATATTCACCGGATATTGATTTTTCAGAAGCATATACAGCGGCTCCTTAAAACATAGGGAATAACGAATCTTTGTAATTATTGACGGAAATTTTCTGATATAAACCAAGCATTGAAATATAGCCACGTTTGCGAAGGCATTCCAGAGTTATGGTGGTTATTAAAACAGGACTTTGAGCAACTGCCCGGCCTCCCGCATTTAGGGCAGTTTTAAGCAATTTTATCCTTGATGTAAATTTCGACATAAAAAATATTACCATATGCCCTATACAGTCCTCAAACAAGAAATTATGCTAAATTTACAATTTAGAAGGGAGTTGCTGCGCAGACTCGCATTGTGCAGTATTAGAAAAAAATCGTATCAAAATCGTATATTTTCGTATCATATCGTATCAAAATGAATTAAATTTTGTAAATTTGCGGTATGACTGATACTGTTTACATTTTCAAATTGAATTTAGATTGGAATTTACTAAAAACTGTTAGTAAAATTGACAGATTTGATGCTTCTTGGTCAAGTATTGAAAAGCGAGAAGGACAAAGTTTAAAGCAACTTAAAAATATAGCAACAGTAAGAAGTGTTGGAGCTTCAACAAGAATAGAAGGCTCTAAAATGAGCAATGAAGAAGTTAAAGTATTATTAGACAATCTTGAAATTACAAAAATTGAAGAAAGAGATGCGCAAGAAGTTGTTGGATATTTTGAAGTTTTAGAACTTATTTCTGAAAATTATAATGAAATTAAAATAACAGAAAGCAACATAAAAAATCTGCATAATCTTTTATTGAAATATAGTGATAAAGACCAGTGGCATAAAGGCGATTACAAACAACATTCAAATGCTGTAGAAGCTACATTACCAGACGGGACAAAACAAATTATTTTTCAAACAACCAATGCAGGATTTGAAACAGAAGATGCTATGCGAAAATTAATTGAATGGTATAATTCCGACACAGAAATACACCCTTTGGTTAAATCAGCTATATTTTCTTATGAGTTTGTTAGTATCCATCCTTTTCAAGACGGAAATGGAAGATTAAGTAGATTATTAGCAATATTGCTATTATTAAAAAATGGATATAAATGGATACAATATGTGAGTTTTGAACATGAGATTGAGAGTCGAAAAAACGAGTATTATTTAAAATTAAGACATTGTCAAGCTCTAAGACCAAATGAAGATATTACCGAATGGATTAATTTTTTCTTTTCTGCACTTTTGAATATTCAAGAACAATTAATGAAAAAATTGGAAGTTAAAGGTGTAAAAACAAAATTGTCACCGAAAGAAAAGTCAATACTTACATATGTTGAAAACAATCCGGGAAGTAAATCAGGAGGAATTGCAAAGAAATTACAAATACCTAACCCGACAGTAAAACGAATATTAACAAAATTATTAAATGAAAATTTAATTGAAAAATACGGAATTGGAGCAGGAACAAATTATTCGATAAAATAAAATACTGCACAATCGAGTAGACTCCCCGGCAGCACAAGCTGACGGGGAGAGCCTCTCACACCACTGTGCGTACTGGAACTGCCCTCTTTCTTTCAAAATCAATATTCACCGGATATTGATTCTTCTGAAGCATACACTGCGGCTCCTTAAAACATAGGGAATAACGAATCTTTGTAGTTGTTAACGGAAATTTCCTGATATAAACTAAGCATAGAAATATAGCCACGCTTGCGAAGCCGCTCCAGAGTTATAGTGGTTATTTAACCAGGATTTTGAGCAACTGCCAAACCTCCCACATTTAGGTCAATTTTAAACAATTTTATCTTTGATGTAAATTTCGACATAAAAAATATCGCCTGTAATATGTCCTATACAACCCACAAACAAGAAATTATGCTAAATTTACAATTTAACAGGGATTTGATGCGCAGGCTCCCGTTGGGGGTAATTTTAAGCAGATAAGATATTCATTGTCAAATATTAAAATTTATTTATGTCTATTAAAAATTTATTAAGATTTATCCTTGTCTTTATTCATTTGGATGTTACAAAGAATCTGAAATACGATAGATTAACAAAGATAATAATGCGCCGTTTGCTAAGCGATAATTCAAACTGCATAGATGTAGGCTGCCATAAGGGCGAAATTTTAGAGTCAATTTTGAAATATTCACCTAGAGGCCATCATTATGCTTTTGAACCAATACCATATTTATTTAATCAATTAGAAAAAAAATATAAGAATAAAGCATTGATTTATCCTTATGCCATTTCTGACAAAGCAGGAAAATCATCTTTTCAATTTGTAAAAAACGCTCCCGCTTACAGTGGAATTAAAAAGAGAAAATATGATATTGCTAAACCGGATATTGAAAAACTAGAAGTGGAACTCAGAACACTTGACGAGGTTATTCCAAAGAATACAAAAATAGATTTTATTAAAATTGATGTAGAAGGTGGAGAATATGATGTGCTTAAAGGTGCAAAAAGATTACTTAAAAAGTCTCATCCTGTTGTAGTTTTCGAATATGGGATGGGAGCAAGTGACTATTATGGAATAAATCCAGCAGATTTATATAAGTATATTACGGAGGAAGTCGGACTCAATATTTCTATGCTTAAATCCTATATAAGGAATAAAAAACCATTGACCTTAAACGATTTTGTTCAACATTATAACACAAATGATGAATATTATTTTGTAGCGTACAAATAGCAAAAAGAACACGATAAACTACAGGACAATCGAGTTGACTGCCCCGCCAGTAACTAACTGACGGGCAGAGCCTCTCACGCCACCGTCCGTACGGAAGCTGCGCTCTTTCTTTCAAAATCAATATTCACCGGATATTGATTTTTCAGAAGCATACACGGCGGTTATTTAAAACATAGGGAATATCGAATCTTTTTAGTTATTGACAGAAATTTCCTGATATAAACCAAGCATTGAGATATAGCCACGTTTACGAAGCCATTCCAGCGTTATGCTGGTTATTAGAATTGGACTTTGAGCAACTGCCCAGCCTACAGAATATTTAAGTTTACACACCCTCCCTCCTTTTATGAAAACAGTAAATAAATTTGTATTTTTAGAATTTATCCACTGCTTCCGGTGGGTATGCTTCACCTTATACCGGGCAAATACATAAAGTAACCCGTATAATGGTTCTGATGTAAGGAATCGGGATAACAACCGTCAAAACTATATTAGCAATATTATATCACGTGAATCAAAACACGATAACTTTCTGAAATATAAATTCTTAACATATTCTTATGCCAAACAAGATTTCAATAAGCACTTCATTCAACGGTCCTCTCATTGTCAGGAACATGAAGAATCTGACAGAAGGTAATGGAAATATTTTTCCTGTCATAAAGAAAACTACTGCCCTTTGCCGTTGCGGGGAATCCAAACACAAACCTTTTTGCGACGGAACCCATGGGAAGATTGGCTGGACAGATGAGAAACAGGAAGGTAGGCAGCCCAGGAAAACGGATAGTTATCAGGGTAAAAAGATAACCATTCATGATAACCGGGGTATTTGTGCACACGTGGGCTTTTGCACGGCAGGTTTGCCAAAAGTTTTTCAGATGGGTATAGAGCCATGGATTAACCCCGATGCCGAAACCGTAGATAAGATCATCGAAACCATAAAAAAATGTCCTTCCGGTGCTCTGAGCTATTCTGTCGATGATGTTTTATACGATAAGTTCGCTGAACAACCGGAAATTAAAGTTACTGAGAATGGCCCCTATTTTGTCACAGGTTCCATTGAACTACACGACAAAGACCATCCCGAGTCGAAAGAACATTTTGCCTTGTGCCGCTGTGGAAAATCAAAAAACAAACCTTTTTGTGATGGACAACATTGGTATCATAAATTCAGAGATAAAGGAAAAGTTAAACCATTAGGACTAAATTCTAACGAAAAAGTAGCTAATATTCAAAAACTTGCTCAGAGTGGTAAAAGTGAAAATTTAGCAATGAGTACTTTACGAGCTTTCCCTTCTTTTGAAACATTAGTATTTAAAGGTGCTCAATTACATAAAATGCCTCTAAACGAAGATGTTAAAGTAAATACCAAGACCATTATAGGGAAAACAGCCAGGCAACCATTGGAACTTGATATACCATTTTACGTATCGCACATGTCATTTGGTGCATTATCAAGGGAGGCGAAAATAGCATTAGCAAAAGGAACAAACCTTGTTGGAACAGCAATGTGTTCTGGCGAAGGTGGTATGTTGCCCGAAGAAAGAAATGCTGCAACAAAATATATTTATGAATTGGGGACAGCCTCTTTTTCACACATCGACAGTGTTATAGTGCAAGCCGATGCCGTAGAAATTAAAATAGGACAAGGAGTAAAACCTGGCTTGGGCGGACATTTACCCGGAGATAAAGTAACCGCAGAAATCGCAGAAATCAGAGGCCTAAAACCGGGCGAGGCTTCCGTTTCACCGGGAAGACTTGCCGGTGTCAACAATTTGGGAGATTTGCAAGAGATGGTAGTACACATTAAAGAGGTTACCGACGGGAAACCCGTAGGAATTAAATTTGCTGCCGGACATATTGAAGAAGACATCAAATTTGCTTTAAAAGCCTCCCCTGATTTCATTACCATCGACTGTAGAGGTGGGGCAACAGGCTCTTCGCCAAAATTCCTGAAAGACAATGTAGGAATCCCACCAATATTTGTTATTCGGCGGGCAAGAAAATATTTAGATAAGGTAAAAAGCAATGTAACCCTCTGTATAACTGGCGGCTTTAGAGATAGTTCAGATATTGCAAAAGCCATTGCTCTGGGAGCTGATGCCGTTGCACTGGCTACAGCATCAATGATTGCAATAGGTTGTATTCAGGCAAAAATTTGCCATACCGGAACTTGTCCGGTTGGAATTGCAACACAAAATGATAATCTTCGTGAGCTTTTTAATGAAAATGATGCACTTGTTGGTTTTAAAAATTATTATCAAGGAACAAATAATGAGCTAAAAATATTTGCCCGTACAAATGGTGTTGATGGTATACATAAACTCGATGTTTCTGATTTAGTTACCGATAACAAAACAGTTAGTGACTTCACTGATATTGAACATATTTAATTTTACAATTATTACTAATTTATTCAAAAAATATGAAAGAAATATCAATAATTTCTACAACAGAAATTGTAGATTTATTAAATAATAAAGACGTAAAAATTATCGACATAAGACCGGTAGATGCTTATAATGGCTGGAAACTTAAAAGCGAAAAACGCGGAGGACATATTAAAGGAGCAAAATCATTGCCTTTTAAATGGACAAAGTATATGGATTGGATTGAAATTGTTCGTGCAAAAAAGATCTTAACCGAAAATAAAATTATTATTTATTCTTATTCAAAACAGGAAAGTTTGCAAACAGCAAATTTATTTCTAAAAGCCGGATATAAAAACGTTTCAGTTTATAATAATTTTGTTAACGAATGGTCTTATAACGAAAAATTACCAATGGAACATTTGGCAAGATATAAACAATTGGTTTCAGCTGACTGGGTAAATAAATTGATATCAGGAGAAAAACCTGATGAATACGATAATGATAATTATGTTATTGTGCATTCACATTACCGTAATAGAAAGGCTTATCTGTCAGGACATATTCCGGGGGCAATTGATATGGATACATTGGCACTTGAAGCTCCTGAAACATGGAACAGACGCTCGCCAGATGAGCTTAAAAAAGCTTTAGAGCAACACGGAATAACATCAGACACAACAGTTATTATGTATGGAAAATTCATGACTCCTAACAATGATGATGATTTCCCGGGAAGTGCAGCAGGACATATTGGGGCAATTCGTAACACAATGATTATGATGTATGCAGGCATTAAAGACGTGAGAGTTTTGAACGGTGGTTTTCAGTCGTGGAAAGATGCCGGTTTTGAAATAAGAACTGACGATGTGCCAAAGATACCGGTTACTGATTTCGGAATAAAAATACCTGCTAATCCGGAAATAATTGTAGATATTCCTCAAGCCAAAGAAATACTAAAATCAAAAGATGCTGAATTAGTCTCAGTACGAAGTTGGCCCGAATTTATCGGAGATGTAAGCGGATATAATTATATTGAAAAAAAAGGCCGTATTCCGGGTGCTGTTTTCGGAAATTGCGGAACCGATGCATATCACATGGAAAATTATAGAAATGTAGATCATACCATACGTGAGGCTCAAGAGGTTGCTGCAATCTGGAAAGAAGTTGGTATTACCCCTGAAAAACATCTTGCCTTTTACTGCGGAACAGGTTGGCGAGGAAGTGAAGCATTTTTTAATGCCTGGTTAATGGGATGGCCTCGGGTATCGGTATTCGATGGTGGCTGGTTCGAGTGGAGTAACGACCCTAAAAACCCTTATGAAACAGGAATTCCTGCTAACGTTAAATAATATGATTAAAGACTTTAAAAATGATGTAGACAGGGGGTTAAGTAGCTTTCCAAAATCAATTCCTTCAAAATATTTTTATGACCAAAAGGGAGATGCACTTTTTGTTCAAATTATGCATATGCCTGAATATTATGTAATGCGTGCTGAACTTGATATCTTTAAAAATCAAACTGAAAAAATTATTGACTCTCTACAACTTGACATTAATACTTATTTTGAATTGATAGAATTAGGTGCAGGTGACGGGCTAAAAACAAAGAAACTTCTGTTTTTATTGGATAAGAAAAAATATAATTTTGATTATTTCCC
>WGGC01000132.1 GCA_015491905.1 Bacteroidales bacterium
CGAAGGGATTTTTTCAATGTATTATCGCTGAAAAGATTCTTCACTGCGTTCAGAATGACAAGAAAACGAAATCTTCTAAATTGTCATCCTGAGCGTAGCGAAGGAACTATTTTTCAATGTATCATCGGGAATTAGATGCTTCTCTCGGCTGAGGCGAGATCAGAATGACAAGAAAACAAAACCCTCAAAATTGTCATCCTGAGTGTAGCGAAGGGATTTTTTCAATGTATTATCGCTGAAAAGATTCTTCACTGCGTTCAGAATGACAAAAAAATGAAATCGCCATATTGATCCGCCGAAGTTGTAGAAGAAATTTTAATCATATCATTTCTCTTAACTGTCATCCTGAGCGTAGCGAAGGAACTATTTTTCAATGTATCATCGGGAATTAGATGCTTCTCTCGGCTGAGGCGAGATCAGAATGACAAGAAAACAAAACCCTCAAAATTGTCATCCTGAGTGGAGCGAAGGGATTTTTTCAATGTATTATCGCTGAAAAGATTCTTCACTGCGTTCAGAATGACAAGAAAACGAAATCTTCTAAATTGTCATCCTGAGCGTAGCGAAGGATCTCTTTTTAAAAGCTTTATCATCATAGAGATTCTTCACTGCGTTCAGAATGACAAGAAAACGAAATCTTCTAAATTGTCATCCTGATCTCGACTGAGGCGAGAGGAAAAGGACAGTAAAAGGCAATACATAGTCTTTTGCTGCAGGGTGCTGCTGTTTCCATCCCTCCCGTAAAAATATTTGAATTATACTAAAGGTTTTGTTGTGGTTTTGCATTGTTTGTGAAAAATTTATCTGTTACTTAATAAAAGCTTTATATGGAATTCAGATTAATTATTAAAAGAAATATATTTATTGTATAATCTGCGGTAAGGATAGAAGTGGAAAGCCCACAGTACAAGGGCTGATGTGAACTTGCCGCAAGCAAGGCGACAAGGGAGCCTTGTTGGCGGTTAGTGCAACACAGCCCTTGTGCGAGGACTTGTAACGAATAGCCTGTTAAACCGCCATGATATTTTTAATTATAGCGTTTGATATTTCCCAAAAATATAAATAATAGTTATGGTTTAACGGCAATTATTTGAACTACAGCACCCTTACCAAAATGAAGTTTTCCTTCATGAACAGTTCTTATTTTTTCTTCAGCGTGAATAAAATTCAGTCCATTAAATTCAGATTTTATGTTATTTAATGAAACCAGAAGCTCCTTAACCGGAGGTCCGCCGGTTTTATACTCAAGTTGATCAGGGTTATATGCTTCAGCAAGATATACGCCGTTATGTTTAAGGCCTTTTACAATTTTACTATGGACATTTTTTCTGAGCTCCGGAGGAAGGTGACAAAATATTGAAACTATTCCGTCCCATTGCTCTGTGCCCAGATTGAAATTATTAAGATCGGCAACAATAGTTTTAATTTCAACACCTTGTTTTTTTGCCAATTGTTCAGCTTTTTTCATTCCAACTGATGAAGAGTCCATCGCGGTAACGCTATATCCTTTTTGTTTTGCCAAAAAAACAGCATTGCGGCCTTCTCCTTCAGCCAGGAAAAGTATTTTCCCTTTAGGAATTTTATGGAAATTATCTTTTAAAAATTTATTTGGTTCCTGTCCATAAACAAATTCCTTTTGATTATATCGTTCATCCCATTTGTTATTCATTGTTTTGAAATTTTAATTAAAGTGAATAAAGATATTAAGAATTTCGGGTCTGTTAACTGTTCGGATGGGAGGTCCCCACCCTCCTACTCCACCAGAAACATAAAAATGTGTATTTTCTTTTTTCAGGTATCCCCAGTCAATTTCATAAATCAATTCAGTAATAAAATTAAATGGCCATAACTGACCGTGGTGAGTATGACCAGAAAGTTGAAGGTCGATATTATTTTTTACTGCTTGTTTAAGTTTAAATGGTTGATGATCCAAAAGAATAACGGGCAGATTTTTATTTACATTTTCTAAAATATGATTCAATGGTTTTCGTTTATTACTTCCAAAACGATTGGCAGAGCGGTCTTCGCGGCCTACAAGATAAAAACTATCATCAACCAATACAGCGGTATCGTTAAGGAGGGTAATTCCATTATACGATAAAAACTCTTTGGCTTTTTCAACACCACCCATATATTCATGATTTCCGGTTACGGCATATACGCCATACTTTGCTTTAAACTGTTTAAGTACGGGGCCTGCTCCATCTCTTATTACAGGGCCAACATCTTCATCTATTATATCTCCGGGAATAAGGATAATATCAGGTTGCAATGTATTGACTTTTTTTACCAGTTGTGATAATTTCTTTTTACCAATCAGGGTACCCAGATGAACATCAGAAAAGGAGACAATGTGTAGTGATTTCAGGTTGTTTGCATTTTTATTAATAGTAATATTTAATTGCTTTATTTTAGGAAACCAAGTGTTAATATATCCGCCACCAATGAAAATAAAAGTCAGAGAGATTACTATTATTGTCAAAATTTTATTTGTTTTTTGAGTGTTTTGATATACTACCGGAGGTAAAAAATGAAATAATTTATCTGACAGTCGTATTAAATCAATAATAGCAAACTGAAGTAACAGATACACCATTATTGCAAGCCAAAAAGCGCCAACCCAGATTAATGTAGTAGATATTATTCCCGGATGGACTTTTTCAAGCCAACGGCCCAGCAAGAAAGAAAGAGACATGATAATTACTCCGGAAATCCATACCCATTTAATTGGAGTGTTAATTTGAAAAATGACAAAGCCTTTGCGTATAATATAGTAATTGATTAATGCATATAAGAGTATTGCAATTAAAAAAAACAGAAAAAAAGTTATTGAATTTTTCATTCTCATAGTTCTAATTGACCATATTACAACCAATAAAATTTAATTACTAAAGCTTCGTTGTTTTTGCTGTTTGTGTAGCTGTATTTAAGGCAGGCCGTTCCAAATATTTTTTAATTTTTGGGCCTAAACCATAAATTAAAAGCATTATATATAGAACCTGGAGAATAGGTTTAAAAGAAAGGGCAAAAACTGTCATGCTACTGAACATAGTGGCTGCCAGAGCCAGCGAAATGGCTTGTGAACTTGCTGTAGCTCCTAAAATAAGAATCATTCCCTGTGCATAATTAAATTTAAATAATTTAGCTGCAAAAACAGAAAGCAGCGTTTGAATTAAATAGTAAAAAAACAGACCTCCTGTCACTATTAAAAACACCACAGGTTCTTTAATTACTACAGGAGCAACTTTAGCCACAGAGAAAAATACAATTAATAAAATTCCGGTTGCAGAAACACCGGGAAAATATTGTTTAAGGTGCATAAAATACTTTTGACCTTTAGTTTTAATAATTGTTTTCCTTGTGATATATCCTAAAATAAGCGGAATTACTATGTAAAGAATTAAATTCAGAAACAACTTGCCGGTATTGATGGGAACCAAAGGCCCTCCACTAATTTTAATTATAAGTGGGGATATAAAAGGAATAAGCAGCAAGCCGATAACTGCAATTACCAGTGCGTCTTCAATGCTGGCATCAGCAATACCGCTCCAGCCTATTAGCATATTCGAGCAGGGTATGGCACCCACCATAATAATTGCCAATGCCAGTTCCGGCTGGGTAACAAAAACGGTACGGGAAAGAAGAAAAGCTGTTAATGATGATATAATAAAAGCAAATGTTAGGGTAAGTCCAATCAGTTTATAATGCCTTCCGGCTTTTTTAACTTTTTCAACAGCCATTCCTGTTAACATGGGATACAGCATAAGAAATACAGCAAACATACTAATTGGTTTAATATCTATTTTTTGCATTGGCACATAATATCCCAGTATCAAGGCGGCAACAAAAGCTATACTAACAAAAATATAAAGTCGTTTTTTTATTAATAATAAGAGTTTACTCATAATAATTTTTTTAAACCACAAAAATAGTATTCTTTTACCATTTAACTCATTTATTTTATAATCATTAACAATTAAGTATCGGATTATTAAGTAATATAACTTTTATTTATTTGTAATACATATAATTACCTATATATATTTAATTCAAATCTGACAGAAATTCTCAATAAAAATGAAAAAACCTTTGAACAAGTAATAAAAATTATTAATTGAAATAAATTTATTTATATTTGTTGCTTGAATATTAGGAGTTTAAAAATAAAAATATAAAAACAGTCTTTATGAAAACAACACCATACATTTTCATTTTATTTTTTTTATTTTCCACAGTACATGTTTTGGGCCAGAATTATGTTGATTTAGTTCCGGGAGAAACCAAGATTATTAAAGGGATTGCTGTTAACTGCGAAGGAGTAGTAAAAAAAACCAAGAAGGGAGAAGACCTTTACAGAATTACTATAACCCTTGACAATAAAGATAATAATTTCATTCGGCTTTTTACCACGGCGTGGAAAGTGTTTTTAAAGAATGACAAATCAGCAATTGCCAAAATAAGGTTTTTAAATGCAACAGGGAGGGGTCTTTCGGCAACTTCAGGAAAATTATACGGGCAGCCTGTTAATATAAAAGTTCCATACTCTTGTAAAAAATGTCCTGCCCCAACCGATAAAAAGACAGATCCGTATCACCATTATATAAAAAATTATATTATTGGCATTCAATTTATTAAAGGAAGCACGCTTGCCAAAACATATTCAATTCGTGTTCCTCAAAAAAAAGTACCTAAAGTGCGCGTTATGCTGGATTAA
>WGGC01000133.1 GCA_015491905.1 Bacteroidales bacterium
ATGATAAAAAGTTTTATTAAAATGATAATCCATAGACGTTTTCCTACGGTCATATTTCTAAAACCATCCAGATAAAAATAAAAAATCTTTTTTATTATTTTAGCCATTGAGTACTTAAATATTTATAATATACAAATATATAATATATTTCAATTTGAAAAAGTAAATTTAGAATAATTTTTTTTATTTTTTTATTTTTTGATAAAAATATTCGAATATAAATTTATTAGTTTATTATTATAATTTATTTATAAACAATAAAATAACATTAAGTATAAATAAAAAATGCCGGTATTAACCGGCATTTTTTAAAAGTTATAAATTAAATTTATTATAGATTCAGGATTCAGCAGTTAATGAAATTATATTTACAATAACTTCCTTTGCTTTTTCCATAGATTGTACCGGAACGAATTCAAATTTTCCGTGGAAATTATGTCCTCCGGCAAAAATATTTGGACAAGGAAGGCCTTTAAATGATAATTGAGCACCATCTGTTCCTCCTCTTATTGCTTTAATTTTTGGTTTAACACCTGCTTTGATCATGGCTTTTTCTGCAATATCCACAATATGCATATTAGGTTCAATTTTCTCCTTCATATTATAATACTGATCTTTCATATCCACATCAACAAGAGGTTTTTCATATCCGTTGTTTACTGCTTTAGCAACTTGGAGGAAAAGTGCTTTGCGAGCTTCAAAATTTTTTCTATTATGATCTCTAATAATGTAGTTTAATGTTGTTTCTTCAACTGTTCCCTTCATTTGATATAAATGAAAAAAGCCTTCATATCCTTTTGTTGTTTCCGGGGTTTCATTTTTTGGAAGAGATGAAATAAAATTATTGGCAATAAGCATTGAGTTTATCATTTGATGATAAGCTGTTCCTGGATGTACGCTGACTCCTTTTACAGTTACAACAGCGCCGGCAGCATTAAAGTTTTCATACTCCAATTCGCCTATCTGACCACCATCCATTGTATAAGCCCATTTTGCTCCAAATTTCTTTACATCGAAAAGGTATGCTCCCTTTCCAATTTCTTCATCGGGATTGAATGCTATTCTAACTTTTCCGTGTTTTATTTCAGGATGTTGTAATAAAAATTCCATTGCTGACATAATTTCTGCAACTCCTGCTTTATCATCAGCGCCAAGAAGTGTGGTTCCGTCGGTAGTAATAATTGTTTGTCCTTTATATAATTTCAGTTCTTCAAAATCGTTTGGCGATAAAACAATATTTTTCTCTTTATTTAATAAAATGTCTTTACCGTTATAATTTTCATGAACTTGAGGTGAAACCTTATCTGCTGAAAAATCAGGCGACGTATCCATGTGTGCAATAAATCCTATTACTGGTATTTCCTTATCAATATTAGATGGTAAAGTTGCCATTACATATGCATGTTCATCTATAGTCACATCCTCCATTCCCATTTCTTTTAGTTCTTTTACAAGCATATTAGCTAGTTTCCATTGCTTGTCGGAACTGGGACATTGATCACTTTCGGGGTTTGATTGGGTGTCTATTTTAGCATACCTTATAAACCGACTTGTTAAATTTTCCATGTTTAAAAATTTTGGCAAAAGTAACTATCTATTGAGAATATTATTCAAGATACTGGTAAAAATTTTAATATTTTATCATTTATGATTGCTGACTATTAATAATTGTATTTTTGCAATAGTAATTGTATTTTTTCTTACAGTAATGTTTTTCAATTAGATATTGTAAGAGAATAATTATGTGTTTTTTAATTTTAAATTTAATGAATAAGACTTTATTAATAATCAAGCGGGAATATCTTACACGTGTAAGAAAGCGCTCGTTTGTAATAATGACTTTTCTTGGCCCTGTTTTAATGGCTGCGCTTATAATTGCACCTGCTTATATAACTGCCATCAGTAAAGGAAAACCGCGAAAGGTATTGGTTTTGGATGAAACAGGTTGGTTTCAGCATAAATTTCAGAATCAGGAAAATATACAATTTAAATATTTAAGTGAAACACCTCTGGCGAAGGCAAAAGCTGAAGCGATTTCAAATGATTATATTTTACTATACATCCCTTTGCCTAAGTTAAATTTACCTGTTAATGCAGAGTTATTTAGCCTTGGTCAAGCAGAATCACATATACGCTCTTATATTAAACTTGTAATGAAACAAGTTGTTGAGACAAAAAAACTACTTGCTTTGGGAATTAAACCCGGTCAGCTTAAGTCGGCGCAGGTACATATTAATTTAATTTCCATTAAAATAAGTGAGAATGGTAAAGAAGAAGCTGTAAATAATGATATAGAAGTCGGGTTAGCTATTTTTTCAGGATTACTAATATACTTTTTTATTTTCCTTTTTGGTTCACAGGTTTTAAAAGGAGTAATTGAAGAAAAATCTAACCGTATTATAGAAGTAATAATTTCATCAGTAAAACCTTTTCAATTAATGATGGGTAAAATTATTGGAATTGCTTTTGTAGGTCTTACCCAGTTTCTTATGTGGGTGTTGTTAACTGTTGTATTGGTGGTTGCCTTTCAGGGGGTTGCCGGAGGATCATCATTTTCTTCCGGGATGAAAACACTCACAGAAAGCCAGGCAGCGATTACAGGAAATCATGCCAACAATATTACTTCTTCACAAACATCTACTATGTTATTACAAATTCATGATTTGTTATCGGGTGTAAATTTTAGTGTAATGATTATCAGTTTCTTGTTTTTTTTCCTGGCCGGATATTTGTTATATGCTTCAATGTTTGCAGCTATAGGCGGGGCTATTGATAATGATGCAGATGCACAACAGTTCATGTTGCCGGTATCCATACCATTAATTTTTGCTGTAGCATTGACAGGGGTTGTTGCTAATCAACCTAATGGGCCTTTAGCTGTATGGTTATCGATGATACCATTTACATCTCCTATAATAATGATGATGAGAATTCCTTTTGGAGTTCCATACTGGCAAATTGCCCTTTCAATAATAATTTTAGTTGCTACTTTTATATTTGTAACATATGTTGCAGGTAAAATTTATAAGGTTGGGATTTTGGTGTATGGTAAAAAAGTGACTTATCGTGATATTTGGAAATGGTTGAAATATTAAAAATAACTTTAAACAGTGGGATAAAAGATAATTATTGTGATAAAAAATAATCAAATGATGAAAGGGGGGCAAGTATTTTGTTAAATATCAAATATTATTCTATTTTTGCACCCTCAAAAAAAGAAAGTAAAAACATAAATAGTTAATTTCAAATGCAAAACAAAGGAGCTATCAAGTTCGTTGCCATTGCTTTTGCCTTGGTTTGTCTTTATCAACTTAGTTTTACTTATGTAGCAGGTCGGGTAAAAAAACATGCCCGGGAATATGCTCATAATAGTCAAACCGTTGAAGAAGCCAAAAAAATGGCACATGGAAACGAGGCGTTGTTTACCTATTATAAGGATTCAATTGCCAAAGCACGTGAGACTTATTATTTGGACAGTGTAGAGAATAAACCAGTTTATAATTTAGGCTTTACAAAGTACACTTACCGCGAAGTTAAAGACCGTGAATTAAATTTAGGTCTTGACCTGAAAGGAGGTATGAACGTAGTACTGGAAGTTAACGTTGCAGATATTATAAGAGCTTTGGCAGGTAGTCAGGCTAAAAATCCTGATTTTATTAAAGCCATACAGTTGGCGCAAAAAATGCAGAGAAACAGTAACAAAGATTTTGTTACATTGTTTGGGCAAGCATTTGAAAAGGTAGATCCAAAAGGTAAACTTGCTTCCATCTTTTTGTATGAATTTAAAGATAAAGGAATTACTGTAAATTCTACCAACAGTCAGGTTTTATCGGTTTTAAAGAAGGAAACAGAAGGAGCTGTTGACAGAACATTTCAAATCTTAAGAACCAGAATTGACAGGTTTGGTGTTGCACAGCCTAATATTCAAAAGCTTGCTACTCAAGGTAGAATATTGGTTGAACTGCCTGGTATTAAAGATCCTGCAAGAGTAAGGAAATTGTTGCAAGGTACTGCTAAGCTTCAGTTTTGGGAAACATATAGCTTTCCTGAAATTCATCAGTATTTTGACGAAGCAAATGCTAAACTAAGGCAAGAAGAAGCTTTAAAACAAACAGCTTCTTCAAATAAAAAGAATACAAAAGAAACTAAAGCTAAAAGTCTGAAGAAAGTTTCTTCTGATAGTACTGCAGCAAGTAAATTGATAGAACAGATTTCTAAAGACACTACTAATATTGCACAAAAAGAAGCCTCATTCCAGCAATATGCTAAACAAAATCCATTGTTTGCTTATATGCAACCTTCTTATTTTCAAGGTAAAGATGGACGTTACTATCCGGCTAACACTGCACAGGTAGGATTAGTTGCAATAAAAGATACTGCCCGGGTTAATCGTATGCTTAAGGAGGTAAAAGACATATTTCCTCGTGACTTAAAACTTGCCTGGGAGGTCAAACCTAACCCTCAAACACCAAATTACCTTGGTCTTGTTGCATTAAAAGCCAGTTCTCGTGATGGAAGTGCAGCTATGGGTGGTGATGTTATTTCTGATGCCCGACAGGATTATGACCAAAATGGCAGGGTTACTGTTGATTTACAAATGAATAGCCAGGGGGCTAAAGTTTGGAAGCGTTTAACAGGGGAAAATATTGGAAAGCAAATTGCCATAGTTTTAGATGGATATGTTTATTCATTTCCTGTTGTTAATGATGAAATTCCTAATGGGCGATCCTCTATTTCTGGTGGAGGAATGTCTGTGGAAGAAGCAAAAGACCTTGCCAATATATTAAAGGCCGGTAAATTACCAGCCCCTGCAAAAATTGTTGAAGAAGCTGTTGTAGGTCCTTCTTTAGGACGCGAAGCAGTGAAAGCCGGAATGGAAAGTTTTATTCTTGCTTTTGTTTTGGTATTGATATATATGATACTTTATTATAACAAAGCAGGATGGGTAGCCTCATTAGCATTAATTGTTAATGTGTTCTTCCTCTTTGGTGTGTTAGCCTCAATTGGAGCAGTTCTTACACTTCCCGGTATCGCCGGTATTGTTTTAACATTAGGTATGGCTGTTGATGCCAATGTTATAATTTATGAGAGAATTAAAGAAGAAATGCGTGCCGGTAAAGGCTTGCGACTTGCCTTAACGGACGGGTATAAAAATGCTTATTCAGCTATTATTGATGGAAATGTTACCACTTTATTAACAGGAGTTGTATTATATGTGTTTGGAACAGGTCCTATTCAGGGATTTGCTACTACTTTGATTATTGGATTGCTGTCTTCATTGTTTACTTCTATTTTTATTTCCCGCTTGATTTTTGAGGGTATGTTGAAAAAAAATAGAAAAATCTCTTTCTCTTTTAAATGGACAGCCAATACACTTTCTAACACACATTTTGATTTTATAGGTATTAGAAAATATGCTTATATTTTCTCAGGTACTTTGATTTTAATTGGTTTAGTTTCTCTGTTTACCCGAGGATTGAATTTTGGTGTTGATTTTACCGGAGGAAGGACTTATGTTGTACGTTTTGATCAAAATGTTAAAACCGAGCCAATAAGAAAAGATTTGACTAAATTATTTGACAATCAGGCTCCTATAGTGAAAACATTTGGCCCAGATAATCAAATAAAAATAGTAACTAAATACCTTATTAATGATGAAAAAAGCAATGCTGATTCTATTATTCAAGAAAAGCTTTATCAAGGGTTAAAAGGGTTTTATCGCAAACCTATTTCATTTAAATCATTCACTTCTGATACAGAGGGAGAGAATAAATTGCTTGGGATTTTAAGTTCTCAGAAATTTGGGCCAACCATAGCTTATGATATTAGAGAGAAAGCCTATTTTGCAATATTTTTCGCGCTGGTTATAATATTTATATATATTGCTATTCGTTTTAGAAAATGGCAGTATGGAGTCGGAGGTGTCGTTGCCTTGTTCCATGATTCTCTGATAACAATTGGTATATTTTCATTGTTATATGGGCGATTACCATTTAGTATGGAGGTTGGCCAGGCATTTATCGCGGCAATTCTTACGATTATAGGTTATTCTATTAATGATACCGTTATTATTTTTGACCGTATTAGAGAGAATGTTAATTTATTCCCGAAACATACCCTCAAGAGAAATATGAATGAAGGCCTTAACCAGACATTAGCCAGAACGATGAATACCTCCGGAACTACTTTGGTTGTTCTACTTGTTATATTTATTTTTGGCGGTGAAGTGTTGAGAGGATTTGTATTTGCACTTTTAATTGGTATTGCAATTGGAACTTACTCTTCTGTATTTACGGCTAGCCCCATTGCCTATGATTTGCTCCATGGTAAAAAAAATGATGAAGCTATAGAAGCAAAAGAAAAAAAGCGAATTACTTCTAAGAAGAAAAAGAAATAAAAACAATCTCTAAAGAATATTTATAAATCCGGATTTTTGAAATCCGGATTTTTTTTTGTTTAAAAAAAACTATAGATTTGAAGCTTTAATTTAATTATATAAATATGAATTTATTATGACTTAATAATTATTTAATCCCTTAGAAAAATTATTATTTAATTATAGTAAGTTCCTTTTGCTCCTCGAAATATAAAACTATAAACACATGAAATTAAATTATAAATTTGTTTTAAGTAATTTTATTTTTAATGTATTACTTCCTTTGGTTTTCCTGTCTTCAGTGTCATTTAATTTATATGCTGGAAATGAAAAAAAGATAAAAAAGCAGAATGATAAATATACATTTTCTAAAAATTATTTTTCAGGATTGAAGTATAGATTAATTGGGCCTTTTCGTGGTGGAAGATCGGTTGCGGTTGCAGGAATTAAAAATAAAATTCATACATTTTATTTTGGTGGTGCCGGAGGTGGGGTTTGGAAAACTACTGATGGAGGGATTTCTTGGAAAAATATCTCCGATAAATATTTTAAATCTGCTGCTGTTGGAGCAATTTCGGTAGCCCCATCAAATGTTAATGTAATTTATGCTGGGATGGGCGAATCATTTATTAGAGGTGATATGGCTACAGGAAATGGTATGTATAAATCCATTGATGGAGGTAAAACATGGAAACATATTGGATTAGAAAAGAGTAGAGTCATCAGTAATATAGTAATTGATCCACATAATTCCAACAAAGTTTTTGTTGCCGCTTTAGGGGATGTGTTTGGAAATAACCCTGAAAGGGGTATTTATGTTACTTCGGATGGAGGTCGAACATGGAATAAATCATTGTATGTTAATAACCAAACAGGAGCATCTTATATTGCTATTGATCCTAATAATTCGAATGTATTGTATGCAGGAATGTGGCAGGCGTATCGTAAACCATGGAAATTATCCAGTGGAGGAAAGGGCAGCGGATTGTATAAGTCGGTGGATGGAGGAAAAACATGGAAAAATATTACAAATTCTTCCGGTCTGCCAACAGGGGTATTGGGAAAAATAAGCATTTCTGTATCTGGAGCTAATTCCAACCGCATTTATGCCTTTATCGAGGCAAAAGCAGGTGGTGTTTTTAGGTCAGATAATGGGGGAAATACGTGGGAAAGAGTATTTTGGGGATCTGATTTAATACAGCGTGCATGGTATTTTGGACGTATTTATGCAGATCCTTTAAATGCTGATGTTGTTTATGCTCCTCAGGTAATGGGGATTTATCGTTCAACTGATGGTGGACATCATTTTTCTTTAATTAAAACCCCTCATTTTGATAATCATGTTCTCTGGATTAACCCACAAAATACCAATATAATGATTGGAGGTAATGATGGCGGTGCTTCTATTACTTATGATGGTGGTAAATCATGGTCGTCACAAAATAACCAACCAACCGGGCAGTTTTACCATGTATCTGTTGATAATCAATACCCTTATCATATTTATGGAGCCCAACAAGATAATTCAACAGTTGAGATTCTTAGCAGGACTGCAGGTATTGGTATTACAAATAAAGACTGGTGGCCTTCTGCAGGAGGTGAAAGTGGGTATGTTATTCCGGATATATTAAATCATAAGGTAACCTATGGTGGCAGCTATGATGGTGTACTTACCCGGTATAACCGTTTTAACTGGCAAAAACAACGTATCGACGTATGGCCTGATAATCCAATGGGATATGGTGCTATAAAGCTGAGAGACCGTTTTCAATGGACTTTTCCAATATACCAATCTTTTCATAACCCACATGAGTTATTTGTTGCTTCGCAATATGTATATAAAAGCCTGAATAATGGTAGGAGCTGGAAAAGAATTAGTCAGGATTTAACACGTCATGATACAATAAAAGAGTTATCTTCCGGCGGGCCTATTACTAAAGACAACACTTCAGTGGAGTATTATGGAACTGTATTTTCGTTATCAGAATCGCCGGTTAAAAAAGGAATCTTATGGGCTGGTTCTGATGATGGATTAATACATTTGTCAAAAGATAATGGAAAAACATGGAAAAATGTAACTCCAAAAAAACTTCCTCAATGGGCTACTATAAGTATAATTGAACCATCACATTTTGATAAGGGAACAGCTTATTTTGCTGCCAGAAAATATCGACAAAATAATTATTCTCCGTATTTATACGTTACAAACGATTTTGGGGAACACTGGAGGAAAATAACCAATGGATTACCAGATAATCAATCTTCCTTTGTGATAAGAGAGGATCCGGTAAATAAAAATCTACTTTTTGCAGGCACTCTTAATGGTGTATATATATCTTTTAATAAAGGAAAAGTGTGGCAAAATTTAAGATTGAATTTACCTTCAGTTAGTGTTCGTGATATTGCCATTCAACAAAAGGAAAATGATCTGGTTATTGCTACGCACGGTAGAGGGTTTTGGGTTTTTGATAATCTGGAATTGTTACGTCAGTTTAATAAAAAACTGAGGGATAGTAATACTGTTTTATTTCAGCCCGACACAACATTTTTAACAAAAGGAAGGAATATTAAAACTCTGAACTTGCCGATTGGTCAAAACCCTCCAAACGGATTGGTTGCTTTTTATTATGTTAAGGAAAAACCTCAATTTGACAACCCCTTGCAGTTAAGTGTTATTACAGACTCTGGAGATACTATAGTAACTTTTACTAGTATTAGTAAAAAAAATAAAAAAACGAAGAATGATAAAACAGCAGAACATATTAGAATTAACAAAATGAAAAATAAAAGTATTTTTGTTAAACAAGGTTTGAACCGGTTATTTTGGAATTTAAGAATTCCATCTGCAATACCTGTTCCGGGTGCTGTTATTTGGGGAGGAACATTAGCCGGACCTAAAGTTGTGCCGGGAAATTACCGGTTGGTATTAAAATATGGGCAAAAAATAACTGAAAGAAATTTTGTTATTGCAAAAGATCCCAGGTATAAGGTTACCCAAGCCGGATTAGAAGCTCAGTTTAAACTACTTAAAAGTATCAGGGATAAACTCACTGAAACCGATAGAGCCATTTTACAAATTAAATCAGTAAAGAAAAGGTTGTCAGATTTTTTAATTAATAAAAAGGGGTATTCTAAATATAATAGCTTAGCGAACATGATACATCCAATTCAGAAACAATTAACTAATATCGAAGATAATCTTATTCAAACAAAGTCGCATGCAATGGAGGATCCGTTGAATTATCCTGTTAAATTAAATAATAAACTCGCCGCACTAGCTTCTGCTGTTGGAGCATCTTATAATACCCCTACAAAACAGGATTATCAAGTGTTTAATCTTTTATCATACAAAGTAGATAAGCAATTAGTATTACTAAAACATGTTCTGGAAATTGAAATAGTAAAGCTAAATGATTTTGTTAGTAAAATAAAAGTTCCTGCAATTTATGTCCCCAAAAAAGAGTAAGAAGCCTTTATAACCTCATAAATGATTTGTTTTATATTTTAAATATTTGCTTTTATACTTTATTTTGATGGATTATTTTAGGCATGATGAAATAATATTGTAGCAAAAAACATTTTAATTGATTTATTCAAGTTATTTTTTATTGATTAAGTTATCTTTGGGTAAAAGGCTTTTGTTATTCTCAATTCTCATAGAGAAAAATAAAAATAAATACATTAAAAATTGGTTGTTTAAAATAAATTCTTACCTTTGCACCCCGATTTAGTAGCGAAAATGAACAAAAGCTATTGAATCAGACATAGTTAAAGGAAACCTGATAAGGTAAAACACTATAGGTTTCGATAACAGAATGAAAATAAAAGTTCTGTTAAGGTTTTAGGCAACTTACCTATTCACTTTCCTTTAAAATTTTTTTATAAAAACAAATTGTACAAGTAAAAATTATTTGTATTTTTGCGCCTCCAAAAAAAAGAGGTTTAAAGATTAATTATTAAAGATATGCCGACAATACAACAGTTAGTAAGAAAAGGTCGCAAGAAACTAGTTGACAAAAGTAAGTCTCCGGCGTTGGATTCATGTCCGCAACGGCGTGGGGTTTGTGTAAGGGTTTACACAACAACTCCAAAAAAACCAAATTCTGCTATGCGGAAAGTGGCTAGGGTTCGTCTTACAAACGGAAAAGAGGTGAATGCCTATATTCCTGGTGAGGGTCATAATCTTCAAGAACATTCAATTGTTATGATCCGAGGGGGTCGTGTTAAAGATTTGCCTGGTGTTAGATATCATATTATTCGTGGTGCGCTGGACACGTCCGGAGTTGATGGTAGAACCCAGCGTAGATCGAAGTATGGAACAAAGCGTCCTAAGAAAAAATAGCAAATTAAAGATATTTTAATCTCAAAGTAAAATGAGAAAGACTAAACCGAAAAAACGAATTATACTTCCGGATCCGAAATACAATGATGTTTTGGTGACCAAGTTTGTAAATAATATTATGCTACGTGGAAAGAAAAGCATAGCATTTAAAATATTTTATGATGCCATGGATGTTTTGGCTCAAAAGATTGGTGAAGAAGAAAATCCATTGGAAGTATGGAAAAAAGCGCTTGCTAATGTTACTCCTGCTGTTGAAGTTAGAAGTAGAAGAATTGGTGGCGCCACATTTCAAATTCCTACGGAAATTCCTAATGCCAGGAAACAATCCATTGGAATGAAAAACTTAATAAATTTTGCTCGTAAACGTCATGAGAAGAGTATGGGGCAAAAATTGGCCGGTGAAATAATGGCAGCATATAAAGAAGAAGGTGCGGCTTTTAAAAAGAAAGAAGATACACATAGAATGGCTGAGGCTAATAAAGCATTCTCACATTTTAGAATTTAAATTATTAACTAAATTAATTTACTAAAAAATTTCCATAGTAAGTAATGGCTGAAAAAGATAAAAATAATAAGTTGCAGTTTACCCGTAACATCGGGATTATGGCTCACATAGATGCTGGTAAAACTACTACTACTGAACGTATACTATATTATACAGGTAAAAATTATAAAATAGGTGAAGTTCATGAGGGTGGTGCTACTATGGACTGGATGGTTCAGGAGCAAGAGAGAGGTATTACTATTACTTCAGCTGCAACTACCGTGTTTTGGGAATTGTTTGGTAAAAAGCATAAAATCAATATTATTGATACCCCTGGTCATGTTGATTTCACTGTAGAAGTTGAACGTTCCTTGCGAGTATTGGATGGTGCTGTAGCATTGTTTGACTCGGTGAGTGGTGTTGAACCTCAATCAGAAACTGTATGGAGGCAAGCCGACAAGTATCATGTGCCACGCTTAAGTTTTATTAATAAAATGGATCGTGCCGGTGCTGATTTTTATGGGGCTATTGAACAAATAAAAGACAAACTTGGAGCAAATCCGGTTCCTATTCAGGTTCCTATTGGTGCTGAAGAGGATTTTAAAGGAGTTGTTGACTTGGTTAAAAATAAAGCGTTTGTTTGGGATGACAGCACCCAGGGTACTAAAATTATTGAAATTCCTATTCCTGAAGATTTAATAGATACTGTTGAAGATTACAGACTTCAGCTTATTGAGGGTGTTGCTGAAGAGAGTGATGAATTACTTGAAAAATTCATGGAAGATCATAATAGTATTACTGAGGAGGAAATGATTTCCGTTATCAGAAAAGCTACAATTGATATGAAAATCACTCCTGTAATGTGTGGTTCTGCTTTTAAAAATAAAGGTGTTCAGATGCTGTTGAATGCTATTATTGAATTTTTACCAAGTCCTCTCGATATTGGACCTGTTAAAGGCATTAATCCTAAAACAGAAGTTGAAGAATACAGAAGTCCTGATCCCAATGATCACTTTTCTGCTCTGGCATTTAAAATTGCTACTGATCCTTTTGTTGGAAGATTATGTTTTTTTAGAGTTTATTCTGGAACACTTAAAGCAGGTTCATATATTCTGAACGTTAATACGGGTAAAAAGGAAAGAATAAGTCGTATTATGCAAATGCATGCCAATAAACAAAATCCACTTGACAAAATTGAAGCTGGAGATATTGGTGCCGGCGTTGGTTTTAAAACTATTCGTACCGGAGATACTCTTACTGATGAGAAACATCCTATTATTCTTGAGTCTATTACATTTCCTGAACCTGTTATTAGTATTTCAATTGAACCAAAAACTCAAGGTGATGTTGATAGAATGGGAATGGCGTTAGCTAAACTTGCAGAAGAAGATCCTACATTCCGTGTAACAACTGATCATGATAGTGGACAAACAATTATTTCCGGTATGGGAGAACTGCACCTTGATATTTTGATAGACAGGTTAAAACGTGAGTTTAAAGTAGAATGTAATGTAGGACAACCTCAGGTTGCTTACAAAGAAGCTATAACATCTAATGTTACACATAGGGAAGTTTATAAAAAACAAACTGGTGGTAGAGGTAAGTTTGCTGATATTCAATTTGAATTAGGACCTGCAGAAGGTTCTGAGGAAGGTCTTGAATTTATTGACGAGGTTAAAGGAGGTAATATTCCTAAAGAATTTATTCCTTCTGTGAAAAAAGGATTTGAAGTAGCCATGAAAAACGGTGTGTTAGCTGGTTTTCCATTAGAGAGTATGCGTGTTAGATTATTTGACGGAAGTTTCCATCCTGTTGACTCTGATCAGTTATCATTTGAAATGGCAGGTAAAATTGGTTTTAAGAATGCTGCTAAAAAAGCAAAGTCTGTATTACTTGAACCTATTATGAAAGTTGAAGTTGTTACTCCAGATGATTATTTAGGTGATGTAACAGGTGATTTAACAAGACGTAGAGCTATTTTAGAAGATATTACAGCAAAGGTAGGATTTCAGGTTGTTAAAGCAAAAGTTCCCTTATCGGAAATGTTTGGTTATGTTACAGCTTTAAGGACATTGTCTTCTGGTAGGGCTACATCAACTATGGAATTTCATAGTTATGAAAAAGCTCCTTCAGGTATTTCTGAAGAAGTTATTAATAAGGTTAAAGGTATTGTAAGTTAAAACTTTATAAAAGTGAACCAAAGAATCAGAATAAAACTAAAATCGTACGATCATAATTTAGTTGATAAATCAGCTGAGAAGATTGTAAAAGCGGTAAAAACGACAGGAGCTGTTGTTAACGGACCTATCCCATTACCAACACATAAAAAGGTTTATACGGTTAACCGTTCAACCTTTGTTAATAAAAAATCCAGGGAACAGTTTGAGCTAAGTACATACAAAAGATTATTGGATGTCTTTAATTCAACCTCAAAAACAATTGATGCCCTGATGAAACTGGAACTACCCAGTGGTGTTGAAGTAGAGATTAAAGTTTGATAAATTAAGGCATAAAGTATAAAGCAATGTCAGGAATAATTGGAAAAAAAATAGGCATGACCAGCATTTTTGATGCATCAGGGAAAAATATACCCTGTACTGTTATAGAAGCAGGTCCATGTGTTGTTACACAGGTCAGAACTCCTGAAAAGGATGGCTATTCTGCTATTCAGTTAGGTTATGAAGACAAGAAAGAAAAACACAGTAATAAAGCTGAAATAGGACACTTTAAGAAAATTAATAGTGCCCCTAAAAAAGTTGTTGCTGAGTTCTCACGTTTTGAAGAGCCAAGAAAAGCAGGTGAAACTATTACTGTTGATATTTTTCAGGAAGGGGAGTTTTTAGACGTAGTTGGTATTAGTAAAGGTAAAGGATTTCAGGGAGTTGTAAAACGTTATAATTTTAGGGGAGTTAATGATGCAACTCATGGTCAGCATAATAGGTTAAGAGCTCCAGGATCTTTAGGTGCATCATCCTATCCTTCGAGAGTTTTTAAAGGAATGAGAATGGCTGGTCGCATGGGTGGTAACCGTGTTAAAATGATTAATCTTAAAGTTATGAAAATCATTCCTGAAAATAATGTTGTTTTAATTAAAGGTTCTGTACCAGGACCTAATAATTCATATGTAATTCTGGAAAGATGGAGTTAACAGTTGTAAATATTAACGGGGAAAACACCGATAAAAAAGTTTCATTAGATGGAAATGTTTTTGGCATAGAACCTAATGACCATGCCATATATTTGGATGTTAAACAAATTATGGCTAATAAGCGTCAAGGTACTCATGATTCCAGAGAAAGAAGTGATGTCACCGGTAGTACCCGTAAAATCAAAAAACAAAAAGGAACTGGGACAGCGCGGTTTGGGGATATTAAGAATCCGATTTTTCGCGGTGGTGGAAGGGTTTTTGGACCCCATCCACGTGATTATAACTCAAAGCTGAATAAAAAGCTTAAAAGGCTTGCACGTAAATCTGCTCTTAGTTATAAATTAAAAGATAATGAAGTAATTATCATTGAAGATTTTAAACTTGAATCTTTTAAAACAAAAGAATTTAAACAAATTCTAACTGGTTTAAATTTGGATGATGTGAAAACATTATTAGTTGTTGATGATATAGATAAGAATTTATATTATGCATCTCATAATCTCACTAATTCAAAAGTTATCAGAGCTACTAATTTAAATACGTACGATATTCTTAATACAAAAAGAATAATATTTACTGAAGGAGCTTTGAAAAAAACAGAAGATTTGTTTTCTAAATAATAAAACGGATAAAGATGGCTGTATTATTAAAACCGGTTATAACAGAAAAGATGACTGCCAAAGGCGATAGTCTAAATCAATATGGATTTATCGTTGACAAAGTAGCTAATAAGTTGCAGATTAAAGATGCAATTGAAGAGTTATATAATGTTCAGGTTATTTCTGTTAATACTATGAATTATTCCGGAAAACGGAAGATGCGTTATTCGAAAGCAGGAATTATATCAGGTAAGACCAAAGCCTTTAAAAAGGCTATTGTTACTCTTGCCGAAGGTGAAACTATTGATTTTTTTAGCAATATCTAGAAGACATGGCTCTTAAAAAATATAAACCGACAACACCAGGTCAGCGTTTTAAGATTATAAGCGCTTTTGACGATGTTACCACCGATAAACCACAAAAGAGTTTATTGGGAAAGAAGAAAAGTTCGGGTGGTAGAAATTCAGAAGGAAAAATGACCGTAAGAAACCTGGGCGGCGGTCATAAAAAAAGATATCGTGTAATTGATTTTAAACGTGATAAAGAAGGTGTTCCCGGTACCATAAAGAGTATCGAATATGATCCTAACCGTACAGCTAGAATAGCTCTAGTTAATTATGCTGACGGAGAAAAAAGATACATAATCGCACCTCAGGGATTAAAAGTAGGACAAAATGTTATTTCCGGTAAAGGAGTAACACCTGAAGTTGGAAATACTCTTTATTTGAGTGAAATTCCTTTTGGAACTGTAATTCATAATATTGAATTACGTCCTGGTCAGGGTGCTAAGATGGCAAGAAGTGCCGGTTCTTATGCACAGTTATTAACTAGAGAAGGTAAATTTGCTATTTTAAAAATGCCTTCCGGAGAAACCCGTATGGTTTTACAAAGTTGCCGTGCCACTATTGGTGTTGTGTCAAATGGCGAACATAATTTGGAAAAATCTGGTAAAGCTGGAAGAAGCAGATGGATGGGTAAACGCCCACGAGTGAGAGGTGTAGCAATGAACCCTGTCGATCACCCTATGGGAGGTGGTGAAGGTAGGTCCTCCGGTGGTCACCCACGTTCAAGAAAAGGTTTGCCTTCTAAAGGATTTAAAACCCGTTCTGTGAAGAAAGATACGAATAGATACATTATTGAAAAAAGAAAGTAATCATAGCTGAATTAAACGAATACTAATATGAGCCGTTCATTAAAAAAAGGACCATATATTCATTACAAACTTGAGAAAAAAGTTTTGGCTAATGTAGAGTCTGGTAAAAAAACTGTTATTAAAACCTGGTCTAGAGCCTCTATGATTTCTCCTGATTTTGTTGGTCAAACAATTGCAGTTCACAATGGAAATAAATTTATTCCTGTTTATGTAACTGAAAATATGGTTGGTCATAAATTAGGTGAATTTGCACCTACTAGAATATTTAGAGGACATGCCGGGAAAAAAGATAAAGGTAAAAAATAAAGCACAAAACGATGGGATCTAGAAAATTTAAAAGTGCTGAAAAGCGAAAAGAAGAAAGAAAGAGTCTTTATATTGCGCGTTTAAGGAATGTTCCTACTTCGCCAAGAAAAATGAGACTTGTTGCCGATTTGGTTAGAGGTATGGATGCCGATAAAGCCTTACACGTTTTGCAACATACCCAAAAGGATGCTGCTGAAAATGTATATAAACTTTTACGTTCAGCTATTGCTAACTGGGAAGTAAAAAATGAAGGCGCGAGAATTGAAGATAACCAGTTGTATATTAAACAAATAATGGTTGATGGAGGAAGAATGCTTAAAAGAATTCAACCTGCACCCCAAGGAAGAGCACACCGTATTCGTAAACGCTCCAATCATGTTACACTTATCTTAGGTAACAGAATTGAAGAAATTGAAAAGGCTGCCGGAGATACTGAAAATATTTCTGCTAACGATAATAGTAATCTTTAATAATATAGATTAATGGGACAAAAAAGTAACCCGATAGGATTAAGACTTGGAATCATCAAAGGATGGGATTCATACTGGTATGGGGATAAAGACTTCTCAAAAAAATTGGTAGAAGATAATGCTATTCGTAAATACCTTGAAGTAAGACTTGCCAAGGCTGGAATTTCTAAAATTGTTATTCAGCGTACACTAAAAATGGTAACAGTTACTATTTTTACTGCTCGTCCGGGTATCATTATTGGAAAAGGCGGTTCAGAAGTTGATAAGTTGAAAGAAGAGTTAAAGAAACTGACGAAGAAAGAAGTTCAGATTAATATTTCTGAAGTTAGGCGTCCTGAATTAGATGCCCAATTAGTCGCTAGCAATATTGCACGACAGATAGAAGGAAGAGTTTCATTTCGACGCGCCATAAAAACTGCTATTTCATCTAGTATGCGTTTAGGTGCTGAGGGTATTAAAATTATAATATCTGGTCGTGTTGGCGGAGCTGAAATGGCCAGAAGTGAAATGTATAAAGAGGGAAGAGTTCCTTTACATACCTTGCGAGCAGATATTGATTATTCATTGGTAGAAGCCCATACAACATATGGTAGGCTTGGAATTAAAGTTTGGATATTCAAAGGTGAAATTTATGGTAAACCTGAACTTGTAAGTACAGGAAATCCTCAGGATAAAAATTCACGTCAAAGAGGACCTGCACGTATGAGTGGTGGCCGTCGTAGCGGAAGAGGTAGAAGATAATTTGTAGTGATAAATCTTTAAAGAAACATAGAAATGTTACAGCCAAAGAAAACTAAATATAGGAAACAACAAAAAGGTCGGATGAAGGGTAATGCCCATAGAGGAGCTGAATTAGCTTTTGGCTCATTTGGAATTAAAACTATGGAACAGGCATGGCTTACGGGACGTCAGATTGAAGCTGCACGTCAGGCTGTTACCCGTTACATGAAGCGTGAAGGCCAAATTTGGATCCGTGTGTTTCCTGATAAACCGGTTACAAAAAAACCGGCAGAAGTTCGTATGGGTAAGGGTAAAGGAGCTCCCGAATATTTTGTTGCCCGGGTTACTCCAGGAAGAATTATTTTTGAAGCTGAAGGCGTACCGTTACATATCGCCAAAGAAGCTTTAAGATTAGCAGCTCAGAAATTACCTGTAAAAACTAAATTTATTGTTAGACGTGACTACGTAGAAAATTAATAAAGAAGATGAAACAGGAAGTTATTAAAGAAATGAGTACAGCTGATATTATTGATAGGTTAGCAGAAGAAAAAAATCATCTGAATCGCCTTAAATTGAATCATGCTGTTTCTCCACTTGAAAATCCGCAGAAAATTGTCGAAAGTAAAAAGACAATTGCCAGGATGAAAACTGAACTAAGAAGTAGAGAATTAGAGGAAAACAACAATAAGTAAGCTAAAAATGGAAAAGAGAAATCTTAGAAAAGAGAGAATAGGCCTGGTTGTTAGCAATAAAATGGATAAATCTATTGCTGTATTGGTTGAAAGGCAATTCAAACACCCCATGTATGGCAAGTTTGTAAAAAAATCTAAAAAATTTATTGCTCACGATGAGAAAAATGAGTGTAATATTGGCGATACAGTTCGCATAATGGAAACTCGTCCTCTTAGTAAAAATAAAAATTGGAGATTAGTAGAAATTATTGAAAGGGCTAAATAATCATGGTACAACAAGAATCGAGACTCGCAGTTGCAGATAATAGCGGTGCTAAAGAAGTACTGGTTATTAGAGTTTTAGGAGGAACAGGCAAAAGATATGCATCAGTAGGTGACCAAATTGTTGTTGCTGTTAAAAATGCACTTCCCTCAGGCAATGTTAAAAAAGGTGCCGTTGCAAAGGCTGTCGTTGTTAGAACTAAAAAAGAAGTTAGAAGAAATGATGGCAGTTATATTCGTTTTGACGATAATGCATGCGTATTATTAAATAATACAGGAGAAATGATGGGAACTCGTATTTTTGGACCTGTTGCCAGAGAGTTACGTGAGAAACAATATATGAAAATTGTCTCATTAGCTCCCGAAGTGCTTTAACTTTTAAAATGTAAAGAATTATGACAAAGTTAAAAATAAAAAAAGGTGATACTGTAATGGTCATTGCGGGAAACGACAAAGGTCGTTCCGGTAGGGTATTGGAGGTTATTACCAACAAAAACAGAGTTATTGTTGAAGGTGTTAATTTGGTTTCCAAACATACCAAACCAAATGCTGACAATCCTAATGGTGGAATCATTAAGAAGGAATCTGGAATTCATGTTTCTAATCTAAAAGTGGTAGATGCTTCTGGCAATCCTACTCGTATTGGCAAAAAACGTGATGATGTTAGTGGTAAATCAGTTCGTTATTCAAAAAAATCAGGGGAGGTTATTAAGTAATGGAATATCAACCTAGATTACGTAAAAAATATTATGAGGAAGTAATTCCTTCTTTAACCAAAAAGTTTGGTTATAAAACTGTTATGCAAGTCCCTAAGTTACAAAAAATTGCAATTAATCAAGGAATTGGTGCCGGATTAACTGACAAAAAGCTTATAGATCTTGGTTTAGCTGAAATGACTGCAATTACTGGTCAAAAAGCCGTGCCTACTATTTCTAAAAGGGATGTTTCAAATTTTAAGTTGCGTAAAGGAAATCCAATTGGTGTAAGAGTTACTCTGCGAGGTGAAAAAATGTATGAATTTATGGATCGTCTTGTAGCTGTTGCTTTACCTAGGGTAAGAGATTTTAAAGGAATAAATGATAAAGGTTTTGATGGAAGAGGAAATTATACTTTTGGCATTCCTGAGCAATTAATTTTTCCTGAAATTGATATTGATAAAGTTAATAGAATAAATGGTATGGATATTACATTCGTTACTTCTGCAAAGACCGATGAAGAGGCACTTGCTTTATTAAAAGAGTTTGGATTACCATTTAAAAATCAAAAAAATAAATAGATATGGCAAAAGAGTCAATGAAAGCGCGCGAGCGGAAAAGACAACAGCTTGTTGATAAATATGCTGAGAAACGTGCTGCCCTGAAAGCAGCAGGCGATTTTGTTGGATTACAAAAATTACCTAAGAATTCTTCTCCTGTTCGTCTTCACAACCGTTGTCAACTTACCGGAAGACCTAAAGGTTATATGCGGCAATTTGGCATCTCACGTATTAATTTTCGGGAAATGGCTGTAAAAGGATATATTCCCGGTATTAAAAAAGCCAGTTGGTAATTGAATAAAAAAAGATACAAGATGAATACTGATCCAATAGCAGACTATTTAACCAGAATTCGGAATGCGGTAGCAGCTAAACACCGTATAGTAGAAATTCCGTCTTCAAATCTGAAAAAAGATATTACAAAAATCCTTTTTGAAAAGGGATATATTTTAAATTATAAATTTGATGATGATAATAAATTTGGAGTCATAAAAATTGCTCTAAAATATCATCCGGTAACTAAACAACCAGCTATTAATGAGATGAAGAGAGTTTCTTCTCCCGGTCTTCGGAAATATGTTGGTTCTGATAATTTGCCACGCGTGATGAATGGATTGGGAGTTGCCATTTTAACAACTTCCAAAGGCGTTATTACTGATAAAGAAGCCAGGAAATTAGGTGTTGGTGGTGAAGTAATTTGTTACGTAAGTTAATAAACAGGAGATAAACATATGTCACGAATTGGAAATAAACCCATTGTTATCCCTCAGGGTACTGAAATAAAGATAAATGATAATAATGTGGTTAGCGTTAAAGGGAAACTGGGGGAATTAACCCAGGTTGTTGATCCAAATATTACTGTTACTGTTGATAATGATAATATAGTCCTTACTCGCAAAAGTGAAAGTAAAGATCATAAATCTAAACATGGATTATACAGATCTTTGATTAATAATATGGTTATTGGTGTTACTGATGGCTATAATGTAGTTATGGAATTAGTTGGAGTTGGATTTAAAGCCGATAATAAAGGACAGGTTCTTGAGTTATCATTAGGTTATTCTCATCATATTTATCTTGAAATACCTTCTGAGATTAAAGTTGAAACTGTTACTGAAAGAGGAAAGAATCCACTTATTAAACTTTCTTCATTTGATAAACAATTATTAGGTCAAGTAGCGGCTAAAATCCGTTCTCTGCGTAAACCTGAACCATATAAGGGTAAAGGTGTTAAATTTCAAGGTGAAGTGTTGAGAAAGAAAGCAGGAAAATCTGCTGAAAAGAAATAAAAGAATTTTCATAATTTGAAAAGCCAATAGAAATGGGAGTTAAAAATAAAAAGGTGTTTCGTAGAAACAGAATAAAAATGCGGATTAAACGAACTGTTTCAGGTACCGCAAACAGGCCACGCATGAGTGTTTTTAGAAGCAACAAACAAATTTATGTTCAACTAATTGATGATCTGGGTAAAACCACTTTGGTATCTGCTTCTTCTCGTGATAAATCTATTGGAGAAGAAAAAGTCACAAAAATTGAACAAGCTAAAAAAGTTGGTAAGTTGTTAGCTGAACGTGCTAAAGCAGCAGGTATTGAAACTGTTGTTTTTGATAGAAATGGTTATTTATATCATGGTAGAGTTAAATCACTTGCTGAAGCTGCCAGAGAAGGTGGACTAAAATTTTAAGAAATTATGTCAAACGTAAATGTAAATAAAGTAAAATCCAGTGATATCGAATTTAAAGATAGGCTGGTAAGCATTCAAAGAGTAACTAAAGTTACTAAGGGTGGTAGAACATTTAGTTTTTCTGCTATTGTTGTAGTGGGAAATGAAAAAGGCGTTGTAGGATATGGCTTGGGAAAAGCTAAAGAGGTAACTTCTGCTATTGCTAAGGGAATAGATGATGCAAAAAAACATTTGATAAAAGTACCTGTTTTGAAGGGAACTCTTCCTCATGAACAAACTGGAAAATATAGTGGGGCAAAAGTTTATATTCAGCCTGCGGCTCCTGGTACTGGTGTTATTGCCGGCGGTGCTATGCGTGCTGTTCTTGAAAGTTTGGGTGTTACCGACGTATTGGCAAAATCTAAAGGTTCATCTAACCCTCACTCTGTGGTTAAAGCAACAATTGATGCTCTTAGTAAACTTCGTGATCCTTATACTGTTGCGCAAGTTAGAGATGTTGATTTAGATAAAGTTTTTAATGGATAGGAGAAAAACATTATGAAAAAGTATCGCATTACACAGGTTAGAAGTGCCATTAACAGGCCGCAACGGCAAAAAAGGACTTTGACTGCTTTAGGGTTTAAAAAACTGCACCAGTCAAAAGAAGTTGAAGGAACACCCCAAATTTTGGGAATGATTGAAAAAGTAAAGCATTTATTAAAAGTTGAAGAACTTTAAAATTAATAACGATGGATTTAAGTAATTTGAAACCGGCAGCTGGTTCGGTTAAAAATAAAAAAAGAGTTGGAAGAGGGCAAGGTTCTGGCAGAGGCGGTACTTCCACCAGAGGCCATAAGGGAGCTCAATCTCGTTCAGGATATAAAACCAAGGGAGGATTTGAAGGAGGGCAAATGCCTTTATTCCGAAGAGTACCAAAATTTGGATTTAAAAATATTAACCGTAAATCTTATCAGGGTATTAATCTTGATACTTTACAGTTGCTAGTTGAACAAAAAAAGTTAACAGCTATAGATAAAAAAGTTCTTTTTGAAAACGGATTAATAGATAAAAACGATTTAGTAAAAATTTTAGGAAGAGGTGAATTAACTGCAAAACTTGAAGTTATTGCAGATGCCTTTACAAAATCTGCCAAAGCGGCAATTGAGGCAAATGGTGGAAAGGCAACTTTAATTTAAAAAGCGGATGAAAAAACTTATCGAAACCATACGGAATATATATAAGATTGAAGAACTTAGAAATCGCATTCTATATACTTTGGGTATTATCCTGATTTATCGTTTAGGATCCTATGTTGTTTTGCCTGGTGTTGACCCTAACATGCTCACTAATTTGCAAAATCAGGGTAGCTCCGGTCTTATGGGATTATTAAATATGTTTTCAGGAGGAGCTTTTTCTAATGCTTCTATTTTCGCATTAGGAATTATGCCATATATTTCCGCATCGATTGTGATTCAGCTTTTAGGAATGGCGATACCATATTTTCAGAGGCTTCAAAGAGAAGGTGAAAGTGGACGTAGAAAGATTAATCAGATAACTCGTTATCTTACTGTTGCTATTGTTGCATTCCAGGCTCCTGCTTATATTGCCAACCTTGTTTCCCAGGTTCCTGCGCAAGCTATAACACCATTTAGTGCCGCTGTTACTCACCCTCCTGTTTTCTTTTGGGTTTCTTCCGTTATCATATTAATTGCCGGTACATTATTTGTTATGTGGCTTGGTGAGAAAATCACTGATAAAGGAATTGGGAACGGTATTTCATTAATTATTATGATAGGAATTATTGCCCGGCTCCCAGCAGCACTTTTCCAAGAATTTGTTTCACGAATTGTTGAAGTTAATGGTGGAATGGTTTACTTCCTTATCGAATTAATTATTCTTGTATTTGTTATTTTATTTACTATTCTACTTGTTCAGGGTACCAGAAAAGTACCTGTTCAATATGCTAAAAGAATTGTTGGTAATAAACAATACGGCGGAGTTAGACAATATCTTCCTTTAAAAGTGAATGCCGCAGGTGTTATGCCTATTATTTTTGCACAGGCTATTATGTTTTTGCCTCTTACGTTTGCTGGTTTTTCAACTAGCGAGACAATGGGTAACTTTGCTGCTGCTTTTACCGATTTTAATGGGTTTTGGTATAATATTACATTCTTTTTGCTAATTATATTATTTACATATTTTTATACTGCTATTACAATTAACCCTAATCAAATGGCAGAAGATTTAAAGAAAAATGGTGGATTTATTCCTGGCGTTAAACCCGGGAAAAAAACAGCTGAATACCTTGATAATATTTTATCAAGAATTACACTTCCGGGATCTATATTTCTCGGACTGATTGCAATTTTACCTTTGTTTGCGAGATTGATAGGTGTTAACAGTAGTTTTGCATCCTTTTATGGAGGTACATCCCTGTTAATTTTAGTTGGAGTTGTTTTGGATACTTTGCAACAAATTGAGAGTTATTTATTAATGCGTCATTATGATGGTTTAACTAAATCTGGAAGGATTAAGGGAAGACCTTCTGCTTTTGGCGGAATGTAAACTTAATATTGTCTAAATGATCTATATTAAGACAGAAGAAGAGATTGAGATTCAAAGACAGAGTTCTTTACTTGTTGGATTAACACTTGCTGAAGTAGCTAAACATATTGAGCCTGGTGTAAAAACTATTACGCTTGACACTATAGCTGAAGAATTTATTAGGGACCATGGTGCTGTTCCTGGCTTTAAAGGATATGGTGGATTTCCGGGTACTTTGTGTATTTCTGTTAATGATGCTGTTGTTCATGGAATTCCTGATGAAACTGAATTAAAAGATGGAGATATTGTTTCTGTTGATTGCGGAACTCTTATGAATGGCTTTTATGGTGATTCGGCATACACTTTTGCTGTTGGTAATGTTAAAGAAGATGTATTGCTATTATTGGAAAGAACAAAGAAATCACTTTATCTTGGAATAGAGCAAGCTGTAGCAGGGAAAAGAGTGCGCGATATTGGATATGCAATTCAATCTTATGTTGAAAGTTTCGGATATGGTGTTGTTCGTGACCTTGTTGGACATGGAGTTGGTAAAAAACTTCATGAAGAACCAGAAGTTCCAAATTATGGACGCAGAGGCACTGGACCAAAATTAAAAGAAAGAATGTGTATTGCTATTGAGCCTATGATTAACCTTGGAGTAAAAGAAGTATTTCAGGATAAAGATGGTTGGACCATTAGGACAGCGGATGGTAAGCCTTCAGCACATTTTGAACATGATATAGCGATTAGAAATGGAAAAGCCGATATTTTGTCCAGTTTTGAAGAAATTGAGAAAGTTTTAAATAACAAATATTAAAAATGGCAAAACAACAGTCTATAGAACAAGATGGTACGGTTATTGAGTCTTTAGGTAATGCTATGTTTCGCGTTGAATTGGAAAACGGACATATAATTACTGCTCATATTTCTGGAAAGATGCGTATGCATTATATTAAGATATTACCAGGAGATAAAGTTAAATTGGCAATGTCTCCTTATGATTTAACAAAAGGAAGAATAACATTTAGATATAAATAGAAAAAAATGAAAATACGTGCATCAATTAAAAAGAGAACTCCCGAAGACAAATTAGTTCGTCGTAAAGGGAGATTATACATTATTAACAAAAAGAATCCTAAGTATAAACAAAGACAAGGTTAATTTTTAAATTAAAAGAATATGGCAAGAATTGCTGGAGTTGACATACCCCAAAATAAAAGAGGCGAAATTTCTTTAACCTATATTTACGGGATAGGAAGAAGTACCGCACAAAAAATTTTAACCGAAGCAGGAATCGACTTTAATAAAAAAGTCAAGGACTGGAGCGACGAGGAACAAAACAAAGTTCGTAATATTATAAGCGATAATTATAAAGTTGAAGGTGTTCTTCGTTCTGAGGTTCAGATGAATATTAAACGTTTGATGGATATTGGGACTTATCGTGGTATTCGTCATCGTATTGGATTGCCTTTGCGCGGTCAGAAAACAAAAAATAATGCACGCACCCGTAAAGGAAGAAAGAAAACTGTAGCAAATAAAAAGAAAGCTACTAAATAATATAGTTGAATTTATTTATCAGGAAATAAAATAAAAATGGCAAAAAGGACCAGAAGCACAAAAAAAAGAGTTGTAAAAATTGACCCGGTAGGGAAAGCTTTTATTCAAGCTACTTTTAACAATATAATTATTTCTCTGACCAATGATTCAGGTCAGGTAATTTCCTGGTCTTCCTCAGGGAAGATGGGTTTTAAAGGTTCAAAGAAAAATACCCCTTATGCTGCCCAAATGGCTGCCGAAGATTGTTCTAAGGTTGCTTATGATTTAGGATTGCGTAAGGTTAAAGTATTCGTAAAAGGACCTGGGGCGGGGCGTGAGTCTGCTATTCGAACTATTCATTCTGCGGGAATTGAAGTTACCGAAATAGTTGATGTTACACCCATTCCTCATAATGGATGTCGTCCTCCTAAAAGAAGAAGAGTATAATTAAGAGATAGTAAAAGAGACAAATTACTAAGTTATGGCAAGATATATTGGCCCGAAAAGTAAAATTGCACGTAAATTTGGAGAACCTATTTTTGGTGCAGATAAACATTTGGAAAAAAGAAATTTTCCTCCTGGACAACATGGGCAAAATAAAAGAAGAAAAAAGCAATCTGAATATGGAGTTCAATTGCAGGAAAAACAAAAAGCTAAATACACTTACGGAATTTTAGAGAAACAATTCCGTAATACATTTGTTAAAGCTTCCAGGAAAAAAGGTATTACCGGTGAAAATCTTTTACAATTGATTGAATCCAGATTGGATAATACAGTTTTTCGACTTGGAATTGCTCCTTCACGTGCCGCTGCACGTCAATTAGTTAGCCACAGGCATATTACGGTAAATGGTAAGATAGTGAATATACCTTCTTATTCTTTAAGAGCCGGCGAAACTATAGGAGTTCGTGAAAAGTCAAAAAGTTTAGAAGTTATCACAGATTCACTGGCTTCCAATAATAAATCTTTTTCTTGGTTAGAATGGGATGAAGATAAAATGGAAGGAAAATTTCTAAATTATCCTTCAAGAGATGAGATTCCTGAGAATATTAAGGAAAACCTTATTGTCGAGTTATATTCTAAATAATTTCTCATAATTTTTGATATTTAAAATTAAAGCTAAACTAATACTATGGCGATATTAGCATTTCAAAAACCTGATAAGGTTATCATGAACGAGGCTGATGATTTCAAAGGTATATTTGAGTTTCGTCCTTTGGAGCCGGGCTTCGGAATTACTATAGGCAATGCCCTTCGAAGAATTTTATTATCTTCTTTAGAAGGTTTTGCCATCACCAATGTTAAAATTGATGGTGTAGTACATGAATTTTCTGCAATTGATGGAGTAATTGAAGATGTAACCGAAATATTACTTAATCTAAAAAAAGTCCGTTTTAAACAACAGATTCCTGACGAAAATACTGAAAAAGTAAATATCGTTATTGGTGATCAGAAAGTGTTTAAGGCTGGTGATATCAATAAATTTCTCTCAGTTTTTCAGGTGTTGAATACGGAGGAAGTAATTTGTAACCTAGACCCATCAGTTAAATTGAGTATGGAAATTACAATTACTAAAGGTCGTGGCTATGTACCAGCTGAAGAAAACAAAGATCCAGAAGCTTCTATTGGTACTATTGCTATAGATTCCATACATACTCCTATTAAAAATGTTAAATATAGCATTGAAAATTTTAGGGTTGAGCAAAAAACAGATTACGAAAAACTTATTATTGAAATTGATACAGATGGATCAATTCATCCTAAAGATGCGTTAAAAGAAGCTGCAAAAATTTTAATTCATCATTTTATGTTGTTTTCAGATGAAAAAATTTCCATTGAGTCTGAAGATAAAACTGCCACAGAAGAATTTGATGAAGGTACTCTACATATCCGTCAGCTTTTGAAAACTAAATTAGTTGATATGGATCTATCAGTTCGGGCTTTAAACTGTTTAAAAGCAGCTGATGTTGAAACCTTAGGAGAGCTGGTTTCATATAATAAAAATGATTTATTAAAATTTAGGAATTTTGGAAAAAAATCACTAGCAGAATTAGAACAACTAGTTAGTTCCAAAAATCTTGAGTTTGGAATGAACGTAGCAAAATATAAATTAGATAAGGATTAAGAGCAATGAGACACAGAAAGAGTTTTAATCATTTAGGGAGAACCAGTTCACACAGGAAAGCTATGTTGTCAAATATGGCATCCTCCCTGATTTTGCATAAACGAATTACAACCACAGTAGCTAAAGCTAAAGCTTTAAGGGCGTATGTTGAACCATTGATTACTAAGGCTAAAGATGATACCACTCATTCTAGAAGAGTAGTGTTTAGTTATCTTCAGGATAAAGATGCGGTTACTGAGTTATTTAGGGAAATATCTAAAAAAGTTGGAGACAGACCAGGAGGTTATACACGTATACTTAAGTTAGGTAATCGTCAGGGAGATAATGCTGATATGGCTTTTATGGAACTTGTTGATTACAATGAAAACCTTCTTGCAGAGAAAGAGTCTAAAGCTAAGAAAGCTAAAGCCACTACTAGGCGTAGAAGAGGTGGAAAAAAGAAAACCGAAACTGCAACTAGTCATACCGAACAAGGAAATGAATCAGAAATAGAAGCTAAAGTAGAAGATACTGTTAATTCTACTGAAGAAGTTTCGGACACTTCTAAAAGTCCAAAAACTGATGTAAACGACTCTATAGATAATTCAAATTCTAAAGAAGACGATAAAAAAAATACTGATCAATAATAAAAATTGATTTTTGTGTTATTATAAAAGCCATTTCTTTTTAAGGAGTGGCTTTTTTATTTTGGTTTATTTTTTATTGAATCTGTTTTCTTATTACTTTTTAATTTAATTTCGTGTTATGTGATTTTACACTTTTAAATATTTGTTTTAAGTTCATGATTAAAAGCTAGTTAAAAATCCTCTAAAAAAAAATCAAAAAAAAGGGCAGAAAGTATTAGGAAAAGGCAAAAAGATAGTTACTTTTGCCGTCCCAAATGATGAAGGGGAGTTCATAGAAAAGATACCAAAGCAGAGGCTGCAGGTCAAATAAAAAAAAGAGAAATTTTTTTCAAAAAAGCTTGCACGAAAGAAAAAAGGCATTACTTTTGCACTCCCGTTTTGAGAGAAGGGAGAGAGTTCATAAAAGAG
>WGGC01000134.1 GCA_015491905.1 Bacteroidales bacterium
GTACTCATAATTTTACATTACAGCCATATTATTAGTTTTGAAACTTTTCTATTTTGGTTTGTCAATGCTTATGGTATTATTCTGGTTATCCTGGTCATTTATGCCCTGGCCATACGCAGTCTGCATTTTTCTTTCCGGTTAGATTTTATCCCAAAAAAACAATTAAGATCCATGGCCGTTTTCGGGTTGTTTGTCATACTGGGCGGTAGCGCCACATCCCTGGCTAACTACATTGATGTTTTGATGGTTGGCGGTATGATTAACCTGAAAAGTGTGGCTTTTTATTCGGTAGCTTTCTATCTCGGAACAGTTATTTTATTACCTTACAATGGAACAATCAATATTTTAGTTCCTATTATATCAGAAGCATTTTCAAAAAATAATCTAACAAAAATCAAAGAAATTTATCAGGGAGCTTCCATTAATCTGAGTTTGGTAAGTATGCTGATTTTCCTGGGAATATGGTTAAATGTCGATAATATTTTCAGATTGCTGCCTCCAGCCTATGCCAGCGGAAAATATGTACTGCTTTTCATTGCGCTGGCAAAACTTCTCGGAGCTTCTGTGGGAGTCAGCATTTTCATTTTACAGTACTCGCAATATTTTAAAAGCCTTTTCTTGTTCAACATTATACTTTTGGTTTTCGTGGTCATCACCAATTATTTATTAATCCCTCCACTGGGGATCGTAGGCGCTGCACTCGCTACGTTTCTGGCTCAGTTTCTCGTCTTATCATTAGAGGTAATCTTCGTTTATGTGAAATTGAAAATATTGCCTTTTAAGCCAGCCAACATAAAAATTCTGATACTTGGGGGATTCGTATATCTGGTTGTCTTTTTCATCCCTCAACAGGCTAATATTGCTGTTGATATCATACTGAGGTCTTCCATTATCATTGCCATTTACTTACCCCTGGCTTTTTTCTGGGATGTTTCGAAAGAATATTCAAATCTTACAAAGAAATATCTGAGAATGGCAAATCAACTTTTCAAGTAAATCCATTTCATTCAAAAATCAGTTTCAAAAGCTCATTCAAATCTGCATTCTGCTTTAAAGCGATTTCCTCGCTCCTTTCAATTCCCTTTTGACGGCGTTTTTCGTAAAACTTTTTATCGTTTAATAAATGTAAAATACGATTTTCAATTTCCATAACAGAGTAAGGATTAAAGTAATAAGCTCCTGCCCCACACACTTCATTTACTGCTGAAGTCGAAGCTGCTAATACCGGCGTCCCGTATTGCATAGCTTCTATTGGTGGAATGCCAAATCCTTCCTGAAGGCTTGGATATATAAAACAATAAGCGTTTTTATATGCGCACTGCAAGGTTTCATGCTCCACATAATTCTTAAAAATGAAGCTTTCCGGATTTTTCACCCGAGATATTTTCGCCCCTTTTTGAAACCCCAGTACTAAAACCTTTTTATTTTTTAACAATTTTTTTCCAGCAAGATTATCCAACGCCTGAATAGCTCTGTAGGAATTTTTAAACCACCTTCCTGCACTGATAATTAAAAAGTATTCCCCTGTACCAAGATTCAATTTATTAAATACTTCACAATCTTTGATATTCCGGTTAACATCTATTTCTGGATATGGACTGGCCAGTACATGAATCTGGGAATCTTTTATTTGAGGGTAATTTAATAGTATTGAATATTTTGTATGATTGGAAACTGTTATAATCCGGAGCCTGGGATTATCAATAAAATGTGAAATTCTTCTTTTTTGATTTAGTGAATCATAGTTGGGGGCAAATTTTGAAACGACAATTTGTTTGAACCTTTCAAAGGGTGTTTTTCGATACAGATACCTTGTTTTATCATTTGGCAACTCGATAAACCTTAAATCATGAATAACAATTATTGGCGTAACATCTTCAGGCAACCTTACATTTGTATCGGTTTCATTACCAAAAAACACAACATCAAAATGTATTGATTTAAGTAATTCCTCAAGTTCTTTTGTATTCGAGCACTTATGAAGCACTATATTCTTTGGAAGATTTTCTATTATTGATTTGTTCTCCTCAATTTCAGGGTTATAATAAGCATCGAATGGTTTTCCAATCTCAATAGCTTTTCTAAATACAAAATCCGTGTAGATGGAAGATCCGTTTGCGATATTCTGGGCTGCCGTTAATGCAAAAAGTAGCTTTTTCATTGTTTCTAACTATTTACATAAGCTAAAAGAATCTTCTCGTTTAATTCATCAGGAGCCAGGTTTACAAACCGGAAATTGTATTCGGGACAGTAGCTTTTGAGTAACGGAGGAATATTAAAAAAGTCTTGTCCTGTATGGTAAAGGCTGATTGCCAAAACCGGTTTATATTTCATGATAATTTCTTTTGCACCTTGCAGAGCGTAATATTCCCACCCTTCAATATCCATTTTAATCAACCCTATTTCTTTCTCAACTTCATTCATAAAAGAATCCAGATTTCTGACTTCAATCTTCTCCTCCCCTTCATCAGACATCAAGCTGCTTCCTCCATACGAAGAAATTGATTGTACTTTATTTACATTGCCAATACCAAATTTATATGCCTTAATTCTATCTTGTAATTTATTATTCTCTATCACTTTTAGAAGTACAACATAATTAACCTGTTCCGGTTCAAAACACCATATCGTGGCAGGATTATAACTTAATAAAGATATCGCAGTATCTCCCCAATAGGCGCCAATACTTATAAAGAGTTTGTTTTTCAACGACTCCGTAATTTTTTCAGGCAATATTGATATTCCTTGTAAATAATAATAACACGATGGTTCAGGTATACTAGGGATAATATATTTCGTGCCATTTGTTTTCCAGATATAATTTGAGCCCATTCGCTTGAACAATTTCTTTTCAGCCAACTTAATTTTTGCAAGAATGGCACCATCCTGACAAAGATCTTTGTAATAAAGCTTTGTGTTAAAACAAGATTTTACCCTGTTTTTGACAAATCTGATAATTTCATTTTGGTCATTTTCCGAAAAGTACTCATCCAAATCAATCGATGCTTTATTTTTTAAACCATATATTAAAAAGTCTAATGAAAAATAAATATTTTTTACACGAAATTCGGTTTTCAGCTTTTTTTGCAGACCTATAAAAGTATAAAAAACATAAAAGGGATTAAAAGCGCTAAAAACAATCTTCCTTAACCAGGGAGGTATTCCGAATTTCAGTTTGGCCAATTTATTTTCCTGATAATTCGTTTTCCCGTTTTTTATTTCCTCTATAATATTCTCCAGGTATATACTGTCTATTATCGCCATGAATTAAAATTATCGTACTGCTTAAACATTATCAAAGTTATCTGTAACTGCTATACAAATATAGGAAAAATTCAACCTGCGATATTGAGGCTTTAAAATTCACACAGGAAGGTTAGCATTATTTTAAGATATTTGCAAATAA
>WGGC01000135.1 GCA_015491905.1 Bacteroidales bacterium
ACATTTGTGGCACGAACTTTAAAAAAACAGCGTCTCTTTGTGCCACTTGTGCCACAAATGCCAGGGGGATACTGAATATCAAAAATACTTTTACCAAAAAGCAAAAACACTTCAAAAACCCTCTGTTTTGTTGGGCGAAATGTTGGTCAAAACAAAAAAGGTTACAACATTAAAAGTTGTAACCTTTTCATTTTCAGTGGGCCCACCAGGACTTGAACCTGGGACCACCTGATTATGAGTCAGGTGCTCTAACCAACTGAGCTATAGGCCCGATTATCACCTTAAGTGATAATTCCCTCAAATGGGGTGCAAATTTAAACATTCCTTTTAAAAAAACATCGTTTGAAAAAAATCTTTTTTAAATTTTATTTTTTTATCCCTATTTACACCATAAATTTAACTTTGTAAAAAAAATTTATGATTATCCGTAGTATAATTCTTGACTTTGGCGGTGTTATCCTCGATATCGATCCTAAACTTACAATTAAAGCTTTTGAAAAATTGGGCGTAAAAGAATTGGATGTTCTGGAAAAACCTGCTTTTTATGAAGAAATTATTTTCCCCCTGGAAAAGGGAACTATAAACGAATCCGTTTTCCGTAACAAAATACGCAATTATGTCAAACTAAACTTGTCGGACAAGCAAATTGATGACGCATGGAACGCCTTGTTATTAACTTATAAACCTGAAAGAATACATTTATTGGAAAAGATAAAAAAACATTATCCTATTTTTTTACTAAGTAATTCTAATATTATCCATTACCATTATTTCCTTAAAGAGCTAACCAGACAATTTGGTTATACTTCTTTTGACCAATTATTCAACAAGGCTTACTTTTCTTTCCTGATGAACAAAATTAAACCGGAGAAAGAAATTTATGAAACAGTTATTAAAGCTGAACAGTTAAAGCCTGAAAACACTTTATTTATTGATGACAGAAAAGAGAATATAATGGGGGCTAAAGAGTGCGGACTGCAAACACATTTTTTAAAAAAGACGGAAGATATTTGCGATTTATTTGATCAGGATGGTCGCCTGACAGAATCAATTTAATCCTGAAAAGTTTCAGAAAATGAATTTTCTGAATAGTATTTTTCAATATCTTTTAAAACAGTTTTAACAGCTTCAAGTGTTTCGGCTTGCATCAAGGCTATTCTGAATGATTTAAAATTTGGAATATTTTTAAAGTATGCAGCCCAGTGTTTTCTTATTTCCATAATTCCCCTACGTTCGCCTTTCCAGTTTACTGATCTCTCTAAATGAATAGTAGAAATCTTTATTCTTTCTTTTAAACCTGGCAGAGGAAGTATCTCACCGGTTTCAAAATAGTGTTTTATCTCTTTAAAAATCCATGGGTTACCATAAGATGCACGTCCAATCATAAGTCCATCAACTCCGAAAGTATCTTTAAAATATTTTGCTGAAACAGGGTCGTTAACATCACCATTTCCAAAAACAGGTATAGTCATTCGCGGATTATTTTTCACCTCACCTATCAAAGTCCAGTCGGCAGGCACCGAAGACCTGGTAGTGCGTAACCTTCCGTGAATGGTAAGAGCTTTTATACCAACATCCTGTATCCTCTCGGCAATATCTACAATTTCTTTATGTTCTTCATCATAACCAAGACGTGTTTTTACCGTTACCGGAATATTTACAGCACGAACAACAGCCTCAGTCATTTTAACCATTTTAGGGATATCGTTAAGTATTCCTGATCCTGCACCTTTGGCAACAACTTTTTTTACCGGACAGCCAAAATTAATGTCAATTAAATCAGGATTTGCTCTTTCGGCATATTTTGCTGCCTTTACCATAGAGTCTATATCATGTCCGAAAATTTGTATGCCAACAGGCCTTTCAAACTCTTCAAAATCTAATTTTTCCACACTTTTCCGGGCATCTCTGATAAGTCCTTCGGAAGAAATAAATTCTGTGTACATCATATCCGCACCAAAAAGTTTACATACATAGCGAAAAGGAGGGTCTGACACATCTTCCATCGGAGCAAGTAATAATGGAAATTCACCTAAATTAATGTTTCCTATAGTAACCACAAGTTTTTTATTGAATGAATATAATGTTTAATAATTAAGGACTGCAAAAATATTAATTTTGTACCAATTAAATAATATCAAATTTACTCATGATAAAAACTGGTTTTTTTTCTTCCCTTTCTCCGGCGGTAAAATTATTTTGGCTTGTAGTAATTTTCTTTTTCTTTTTCCTTTTATCAACTTTAACAGGCCTTATTTTAATAAAATGGTTTTATCATATAAACCCTTTAGCACTTAGCAACCTTATTAACAATCCTGAATTGCCGGGAGCAAAACCGGTAATTTATCTTTATCAGATAACCAACCAAATAGGGGTATTTATTGTGGGAACCTTATTTTACCTTCTGTTGATGGAGTCTGCACCAATAAAATATATAGGGTTAAAAAATAAGGTAACCCTGTTTGTTTTCATTTTATCAGCCATTACTGTTTACTTACTGCTTCCATTCAATAATTTTCTTGCTCAATGGAACGGTAATATTAAGTTTCCGCAGGCTCTGGAAGGTATATATCAATGGATGAAAGCAAAAGAACTACAGGCAGATGCTGTTACCAGGGTTCTCCTTAACGGATCTACAATTGGGTCATTGAGTTTAAATTTACTGGTTATTGCACTGTTACCCGCACTAGGCGAAGAGTTGTTGTTCAGAGGTGTTATTCAGCAGCTTTTTCAGGCATGGATAAAAAATTATCATTGGGCTATATGGATAACAGCATTTATCTTCAGCTCTATTCATTTTCAGTTTTTTGGTTTTTTGCCACGCTTTGTTTTAGGTTTATTATTGGGATATTTATTTGTATATACCCGTAATTTATGGGTACCCATTTTAATACATTTTGTAAATAATGCATCTTCTATTATAGTTTATTACCTGCATTACAACGGTTTTATTAAAGTAGATATGGATCATTTTGGTGCCATGCCAGGAGTAGCCGGCATATCAGCCAGCCTGTTTATTACCATAGCTACTGTTTATTGGATTAAAAAACTTATTGAAAAACAAAATAAAACTTAATGTCTTTAAATTGGCAACAGCAATTTAACAGGAACTATTTCAACGACTTCTTATTGTTATTTTCTTTGTATCTACGATAGGCTTTGCGTGTTTCAACTTTTTGTAGTTCCCTTTCAATTACCAGGTCTGAGATTTTTTCTGCCTGTAAAACAATATCCGGCAGCTCTAATGCCTTTTGGAACTTAACTTCCTGTACGTCATGACGGTAAATTATGTTGCATAATCTGGCAAAATCATTCTGAAGCAGTTCTTTTATTAAAGATGTTAGTTTTTCTTTTAATTCGTTTCTATCCATTGTTTCAAAAATACGACTAGGAATAGATTCAAATTTATCCGGAAATTTATCTTGAAAATCCATATTTAAAAAGTCATTGTTTTGCGTTGTACGATGCAAAGGTACTCTGAATTTTAATCCTAAAAATTTATTCTTAATTAAAATATAGAGACCTTTGCAAAACCACTAATTTTATCATTAGTAACGAAGTGAAGAATCTATAAACAGCATACATTCAGTAAGCAAAGATTCTTCGCACTGCTCAGAATGACAGTTCTTTCTGGGTTTTGCAAAGGTCTCATATAGTGAGTTCTCATATTAGCGGTTATTTAGAAATAAATTTGCGATAACTTTCTTGTTTTCTTGTAGTCAATTGTATTAACTTTGCTATGTTAAAGGAAAAGTCAATAAATAAGTTTTTAAAGCTATTTATTATTATAAAATTACATTAATAAAAAATAAAATATATTAATAAAATGAAAGGTAAACTCCTGATACTAAGTGCTTTTATTTTTGTTTTTACTATTGGAGCAAAAGCTCAGAAAGTAAACCGTACTATGGAAGATCCTATATTACACCGCACTGTAATGGTTGGGCCTGTAACACAGCAAGGTTTAAAAACGGGTATTTTTTCAACCTGGTTTAATCAACAATATAAGTATTACAACCCTGAAACAAGTATTATTAATAAGATTAAGAAAAACATTAATAAAGTAAATATTACAGCAGTATTTGGCAGTTGGTGTGGTGATAGCAAATTACAAGTTGGCAGGTTTTATAAAATTTTACACGACGCAGGATATGATATGTCTAAATTGAAAACTATAGCAGTTGACAGGGCATTAAAAGCTCCCGGGTTAAATATTAGCAGTTTACAAATTCATCGTATTCCAACCTTTATCATCTATTATAAAGGTAAAGAAATTGGCAGAATTGTTGAGTCACCAAAAACATCCCTGGAAAAGGACCTTGAAAATATCTTGAAAAAAGTAAGTTAATGATTGTTTCAGAAAATATTCCATTTATAAAAAAATGGATTTCAGAAGAAAAAGAAAAGGGAAAATCTATTGGATTTGTTCCTACCATGGGAGCATTACATGCCGGCCATTTGGAACTGATGCAAAAAGCAAAAAAAGAAAATGATATACTTGTAGCAAGTATTTTTGTTAACCCAATACAATTTAATAATCCGGAAGACCTGAAAAAATATCCCAGAACTCCCGGGCAGGATAAAAAATTACTTGAAGATATTGGGTGTGATTTAGTGTTTATTCCACAGGAAAAAGAAATGTATCCTGAGGGGGAAGTTATAAAAGAATATGATTTTGGTGAGTTAACAAATGTAATGGAAGGGAAATTCCGTCCCGGTCATTTTAACGGTGTTGCTGTTATAGTTAAAAAACTATTTGATATTGTTAAGCCTAACCGTGCTTATTTTGGAGAAAAAGACTTTCAACAGCTTGCCGTTATCAAGAAACTTGTGGAAATGGAAAAAATTCCTGTTCAAATTGTTCCTTGTCCTACTGTCAGGGAACCCGATGGGCTGGCCATGAGTTCCCGTAACAAAAGATTATCTCCCGAACAAAGAAAAGCCGCACCTTTTATTTACCAGATGTTGCAGGAAACAAAAAAAAGAAGAGACCATTTGTGTGTAAGGCCATTACGACAAATGATAATTAACAGATTTGAAGGAAACGATAACTTTAAACTTGAATATTTTGAAATTGTTGATGATGTAAACCTGCAGCCTATTAGTGCCTGGAATAATAAAGTAGGTACTGTAGCTTGTGTTGCTGCATGGATAGGAAATGTTCGGTTAATAGATAACCTTCGTATTATATAATCATTTATTTTTGCAAAAATTTTTAAAAGATCTAAGAAAAACTTAATTATCATGTATATCCAGGTTTTAAAATCAAAAATTCATCGGGCTACTGTTACTGAAGCAGACTTGAATTACATTGGAAGTATTACTATCGATGAAGATTTAATGGATGCTGCAAATATTATTGAAAATGAAAAAGTAAGTATTTTCAATATTACAAATGGTAACCGTCTGAGTACTTATGTTATCAAAGGGGAAAGAGGTTCGGGAAATATCGCCATTAACGGAGCTGCAGCTCGTATGGTTTCTGTTGGCGATTTAGTAATCATTGTTTCATATGCCTCTATAGAATTTGAAGAAGCAAAAACTTTCAAACCTCATATTATTTTTCCCGATAAAAATAACCGTATCTAAATACTAAATAAATATAATTCCTGTGACATCAAAAAGAATATTCTCAACAATCCAGTATGTTTTCTTTTTGTTGTTGGGATTTGGTTTGCTGTGGTTAAGTTTTCGTAAGCTTAACATGCATCAGGTTTATCATGAAATAGCTAATGCCCACTACGGCTGGCTTTTCCTGTCTCTTGCCGTTACATTACTGTCGCATATTATTCGTGCTGCCAGATGGAACTTGTTAATAGAAACTTTAAGTTATAAAACCAGGTTATCTACTACCTTTTATTCTCTTATGACAGGGTATATGGTGAATATTGTTGTCCCCCGCCTTGGAGAGTTTGTTAGATGTGGGGTGCTTTCCAAAAAAGAAAAAATTCCTTTTGCTGCCCTTTTTGGTACCGTTGTTTCCGAAAGAATCTTTGATCTTATTGTATTGCTGTTATTAATATTTATGGTGATTATTTTTCAGATGCAATTACTATCAGAGTTTCTACATAAATTTTTCGGCCCTTTTTTTCATATGGTTTTTTCCAATTTCTGGACTATCTTCATTATTGCTCTGGTTTTTGTAATACTTGTTGTACTGGCATTTCTTTACTGGGAAAGTAATAAAGAACGTTTTAAGAAAAAAGCCTTCTACATAAAAATACACAAGTTTACAGTAGGGCTTATCGATGGTATTAAAACCATCAAAGACATGAAGAGAAAAGGTTTATTTCTTCTATATACTTTCCTTATATGGTTTTTATATATTTTGATGATATATATTGCCTTTTTTATGCTTAAAGAAACCAGCCACCTCAATTTCGATGCTGCAATAACTATTTTAGTAATTGGGAGCCTGGGAATTGTTGCCCCTGTTCCCGGAGGCATTGGTGCTTATCATTTTATTGTGAAAGCTGCCCTCACAGAGATTTACAATATCAATGGTAATGCTGCAATATCTTTTGCTACTCTTACTCATGCCGGACAAACACTTCTTAATATTGTGGTGGGAGGATTTAGTTATATGATAATTTTGCTTACTAAAAATCAAACTCCAAAAAATGAATAATTTACAGGTAATAGAAAATAAAATTCTGGATATAACACAACTTGACATATCTGTTTCCAGATGGCATTTTTTTGAAAAAAAAATTGTTTTTACAAATGGTGTTTTCGATTTAATTCATCCCGGCCACATTGATTACCTTGCACATGCCAAAGACCTCGGTGATATTTTAATTGTAGGTGTAAATACTGATAAATCCGTTAAAACATTAGGGAAGGGAGCTTCCAGGCCCATAAATAATGAGTATGCCAGATCATTAATTATTGCAGCTCTGCATTTTGTTGATGTTGTAGTACTATTTGATGAAGAAACGCCTTACAACCTAATTAAAAAAATTCAACCTGACGTTCTGGTAAAAGGAAGTGACTACAAACCTGAAGAAATAGTAGGATACGATATTGTAAAAGCCAACGGGGGAGAAATAGCAACACTGGAGTTCCTCCCGGGATATTCCACAACCTCAATTGAGAAAAAAATAAAAGACGCTAAATAAAAGACTATTCTTTTCCTTTCATATCAATTAAAAAGTCAACATATATTTCACCATTTAAATGATAATTTTCCGGTAATAAATTCAAATTTATGAAATTGTAATATACCGGTTTACATTTTGCCCTGTCCATAATCTGTGCCACAGCCTTTAATGTACCTCCGGTAGCTAAAATATCATCTACAACCAAAACATTTGTATTTTCTACCAAAGCATCTTTCTTCATTTCTATCGAGTCTTCTCCATATTCTTTCATAAAAGAAGCCGAATAAACCTCTCCCGGAAGTTTACCTTTTTTCCTGATAGGAACAAAGCCTACGCCCATTTTACTGGCAAGGGCAGCCCCTAAAATAAACCCCCTGGCCTCAATTCCGGCAACCATGGTAACCTTGTCTTTAAAAAACTCCGCTACAGGATTAATAACAATCTCCATGGATAACTTGCTCATAAAAAGTGGAGTAATATCTACAAATTTAATTCCGGGAATAGGAAAATCATCATAATACCTAACCATGCCCGGAAATAAATGTTTTCGTGAATTTTCAAGATAAATCATCGGGTTGCTTTTTTCTATTATTGTTTAATTTATTTACCTTACAAATATAACCTATTTTAATGACGCATCAATTATCATTTTAAATTCCTTTTTAATTTATTATGGCTCTAAAATTTTAAACTACTTTTGCATAAGGAAAATTTACATACATTATTTTTCCTTTTTTCTTGAAATACAGGTTATGTCTGTAAGTTGTTTTACAAATATTTCAGACGTTTATAATCAATAAAAATATAAACCATATGCAAACAAAAAAAACATTTGGCCTGGCTCTTAGTGGTGGTGGCGCACGCGGAATTGTCCACCTTGGTATTTTACAAGCCCTGGAAGAAAATAATATTAAACCTTCCGTTCTTTCCGGTGCAAGTATGGGTGCCATTGTCGCCATTGGATATTCTTTAGGCCTTAAACCGGAAGAAATGCTGAAAATTATTCTGGACGAAATTAAACCTATTACCCTCCGGAACATGGACTTTAAAGGGCTCGGGCTTTTTCATCTTCATAAAGTAGAAAAATTCTTCAGGTCCATAGCCGCAGAAGATAATTTTTCAGCATTGGATATTCCTGTTCATATTGTTGTAACTAACCTGAATTCCGGAACCTTCGAAATAAAATCTGAAGGTAAAATGATAGATTTTGTCATGGCCTCCGCATCAATACCAATGCTATTTACACCCAAAATTATTGATGGAGTGTATTATGTTGACGGAGGGCTCACTAAAAATATGGCTGCCGAAGTGCTGAAAAACCAATGCGATAAAGTTATTGGCATTAACGTGAACCATATTAGCGAAATGAACCGGTTTAAAAAAATAAAAGATATGGCGTCGCGTACCTATCATCTTGCTGTCCATAATACTATCCGCGATGAATTGGAATTTTGCGATTATATTGTCGACCCTCCCCAAACACGAAACTTTGCTCTCATGGATTTCTCTAAAGCTCAAAAAATATTTGATGTGGGATATGAGGAAGGACAGCAGCTGGCAAAACTATTGCATGCCGAAGAACAAAATAACCATCGTTTTGTTGAAAAATTCCTAAAACAGGAACTGTTCGGAATAAAAAAAGTTATTCCCTATATCAAAGAAAAAATTGAAAACCGATAATAAGTCTGCTATTAATTATGATTGTTATTGACGATACGCTGGTTTCTGAAGAACTGGGTAAAATTTATTTCTCCTGTGATTTACATAGTTGTCATGGAGATTGTTGTGTAGAAGGAGATGCCGGAGCACCACTGGAAGAAGAAGAAATTTCAATTCTTGAAGATGCCCTGGACGACATAAAACCGTACATGACAGAAAAAGGCAAAAACGTTGTGGAAAAAAACGGAGTATTCGATTATGATATCGACGGGGAATGGGTTACACCTCTGGTAAACGACAGGGAGTGTGCTTTCGTTTATTTTGAAAACGGAATTAGCTTTTGTGCTATAGAAAAAGCATGGAGAGAAGGCAAAATAAAATTCCAAAAACCGGTTTCATGCCACCTGTACCCCGTGCGTTTAAAAAAGCTAAAGTTTAATACCGCCGTAAACTACGACCATTGGGAAATTTGCAACCCCGCTCTCATAAAAGGAAAAGCAGATAATACTAAAGTTTATCAGTTCCTTAAAGAGCCGTTAATACGTAAATTCGGTGAAAAGTGGTATCAAAAACTTTCCGAAGCCTTTGAACAAAAATCAAAAAAAGAAAAATAAATTACTGCTGAGATGAACCCTGTGATGCAGCGAGTATATCCAGTTCCTTATCAATATGAAACATACCTGCCTTATCAGAGCCTACAAGATTAATTTTATCAAGAATAGTACGCATTAAATTCTCTTCCTCAAGCTGCTCAGTGATAAACCATTGCAAAAAATTAGCTGTTGTATAATCTTTTTCATCATTGGCAAGCCCAAACAATTCGTTTATCGAACCGGTAATATACACCTCATGATCAAAAATTTGCTTAAAAACATCCTTTAATGAGTCAAATTTATCCTGCGGCTTTTCCACATCCATTAACGCCGCCCTTCCCCCGCGTTCATTTACGTAATGCACAAATTTCATCTGATGCATCCGCTCTTCCTCAGTGTGTTTATATAAAAAATTTGCCGCCCCCGGAAAACCATTTATTTCTGCCCATATTGCCATCGACAAATAAAGGCGCGAAGAAAACTCTTCCTTTTTTATCTGCTCATTTAAAGCTGCTTCTATTTTACTATTCATCTTTCTGTATATTAAATATTTTCAAATACAAAGTTATAAAAATTATACTGGCACAAAATATTACGTTACTTAAAAAAATCTAATTTTTTATTTTAAAATATGGGCGGCTGTATCCGGCTGTACGTTCCAAATCCTCTGCCAAAGGCTGTGTCCGGCTAACCGTTTGCGGGGGCTCCTAACGTCGCCCCGCCTCCGGAAGCCTCCATCAGCCTTTGTCTTGCGGGTTTTCCACTTCCATCCGGGCCGCAGTTTCTCCTTTAATTGAAAAAAAACAATAAAATTTATAAAATCAAAAGTTGACTTCTGAACAAATGTTCATTACATTTGCAATAGATTTTTATTTATACGTTTACAATAACCTGAATAATTTAAAAAAATTAAACCATGGGAAATGATAATAATAACAACACTCCCGGAAAAGGATTAGGTTACGGTGGTGGACACGGAAGAAACAAAGGTGGTGGTTTTGGAGTTGGAGGATACTGTATATGCTCTAAATGCGGCACTAAAGTTCCTCACCGCCAAGGGGTAAAATGTACAACTATTAAATGTCCCAAATGCGGACATACAATGATTCGTGAAGAATTACTGAAAAAATAATTACATAAAACATTTTACACTAAAAGTATTTTTCAAAATTTATAATAATAAATATTGTTTAAATGAAAACCTACCTCGACTGTTACCCTTGTTTTATGGAACAAGCCCTGCGTACTTCACGCGTTGCAACCAATGACAAGAAAAAAATAAAAAAGATTCTCGATGAAACAGGAGCCATGATTAAAAATATGCCAATGGAAAATACCCCCGCCGAATCGGGAATGTTGGTGTATAATAAAATAAAAGAAATTACTGGCGTTACCGACCCCTATTTTAACATTAAACAACAACATATTAAAGAAGCTAAAACCTTACTTCCGGAAATGGAAGCTATCATTGAAAACGCTGAAGACCCGTTGCTAACAGCTATTCGTATTGCAATAGCAGGTAATGTAATCGATTTAGGAATTAACAAGCCCTTTAATCTTCTGGAAGATATAAAAAAGATTCTTACTCAGGAATTTGCCTTGTTCGATTACGAATCGTTTAAAAAAGATTTAACAGCAGCAAAAAACATTTTATATATTGGTGATAATGCCGGGGAATCTGTTTTTGACACATTATTAATAAGGCAACTAAAAAAGCCTGTAATTTATGCCGTCAGATCACAACCCGTAATTAATGATGTTACCATAAAAGAAGCTATTGATTCGGGACTTGATAAGGTTTCGGAAATAATAGATTCAGGATGTAAAGCCCCGGGAGTAGTATTAAGCCATGCTACAAATAAATTTTTACAGGTGTTTAATAATGCAGATCTCATTATTAGCAAAGGCCAGGGGAACTATGAAGGGTTATCCGACGAAAATAATACAATTTATTTTTTATTAAAAGCTAAGTGTTCTGTTATAGCCAGTGACCTGAATGTGAAAGAAGGAGACATTATTTTTAAAAAAGCTTAAACAGCAATAATAAACATGACGTTATGTATCTAAAACCGGTAAATTTATAAAAACAACCGTAACCATTTATTTATTAAATAATTATAAAACTAAAAACAGATGCAAAAAACAACTAAAATAGGAATCATTATTTGCGATCGTTATCGCAATTGTGCCGGGGGAAAGTGCTTTCGTTCTTTACAAAACCGCGAAGGAGCTTTTGACATTTACCCGGCCGGTGAGCATGTGGAAATAGCTGGTTACACAAGTTGCGGAGGCTGTCCGGGAGGAAACATAGAATATGCTCCTGAAGAAATGAAAAAAAACGGAGTTTCAATTATTCATTTTGCCACAGGGTTAATTGTAGGCTACCCTCCTTGTCCGTATATTGATTATTTTAAGCGTTTTATAGAAGAAAAATATAAAATGAAAGTTATAATGGGAACCCATCCCATTCCTGAAAAATATTTTCAAACACACAAAGCATTAAAAACATGGAATACATCAGAAATGCAGGAAATAATTAAACCTGTTATTACAGATGAAGATACCCGGTTAAAATATAATTAATTATTTTTTTATGTTTAACTGCTATTATTTCTAATCCTGCCCCAATATACCTTAAAACAGCATAATACAAGACACAAGGATATGAAAGCTCCGCTCTCGCAAGTCTGTGACTAGTGAGGGATATTGCCAATAAAATTGTAACTTTTCGTTCAAATTTAAACCACAAAATAATTTTGAGCC
>WGGC01000136.1 GCA_015491905.1 Bacteroidales bacterium
GTTTAAAAAACTAAACGTTGATTCGCGTTATTATCATGAAATTAATAATGGATTAAAACAAATTAAACATCAGGAATGGGAAAAGGCGACACAAACATTTAATGTAATAAAGCGCCAGGCAAATCAATTGGCAATACCATGGTTTTATTCAGGTTTAATATTATATAATAAAAATCAGATTTTTTCAGCAGAAGCACAATTTCAGAGAGCCTTAAATTTATATCCAAAATATATTTCTCCACGTGAATTTATCTTTAAAGTATTAGAAAATCAAAAACAATATAACGAGCTTCTTAAAAAGGCAAATAAGGCAATTCAGGATTTTAATATCTGGTATTTTCATTTCATTAAAGCAAAAACTTTTTTTGTACAGAAAAAATACGATGAGACAATTTACGAAATTAAAAATCAGTGTATAAAAATAAACCCATGGTCAGTAAATGAATATTATTTATTAGGTGATGTTTATCTTGCCCAAAGAAAATATAATAAAGCAAAAGCTGCTTATGAAACAACACAAAAAATTGCACCATTCTCTGATTCAAAGGTTTTTGAACAAAAAATGAAGCTCTTAATTTTTAAAAAAAATAAACCCAAGTCAATAAAAACACAAAATAGATCTTTAGAAAAAGTCATTGTTTCCGATTCTGTTCGTAAGTAAAATAACCTCTATTAGGTAATAATTCCATAAGGTTACCTCTATTTTTTTATAAAATGAATTATTTTTTTAAAATTTAATATTCCCTATACATTATTATTCAAAATATTAATAGTTTTGTTCTCTTTATTAACAATATAAAGGAAAGGGATTTTAATATGTGTTCAATTCTGGGAATACTGGATGTGAAAACCGGTACTTCTGAAGTGCGTCATCAGGCTCTGGAAATGTCAAAAACCATGCGACATCGTGGTCCGGACTGGTCAGGTATTTATACTAGTGATGATGCTATTTTAGTTCATGAACGGCTTTCCATCGTAGATGTGGAAAATGGAGCTCAGCCTTTACTGAGTGATGACGGCAGACTTGCATTAGCTGTAAACGGAGAAATTTATAACCATCGTGAACTGGAAAAGAATTTGAATAATCCCTATAATTTTCAAACCAAATCCGATTGTGAAGTAATAAATGCATTATATTTAGAAAAAGGAAATGATTTCCTGGATAACTTAAATGGGATTTTTGCATTTGTATTATATGATAATAAAGATCATTCTTACCTTATTGGGCGTGATCCTGTTGGAATAATTCCATTATATTACGGATATGATGAAGTTGGAACAATGTATGTAGCTTCCGAAATGAAAGCTATAGTCAAGCGCTGTACTATAATTAAGGAGTTTCCTCCGGGGCATTATTTTTCAAGTAAAAACAAAAGTTTTGTTCAATATTATAAACGAGATTGGGAAGATTACAATGCTGTTAAAAACAATACTACTGACAAAAAACAACTAAAGGCAGCACTTGAGAGTGCCGTACATCGTCAGTTAATGTCAGATGTTCCTTATGGTGTTTTACTGTCAGGGGGGCTGGATTCTTCTATTATTGCCGCAATAGTCAGAAAATATGCCCAACGGCGAATAGAATCGGAAGACTTACAGGAAGCATGGTGGCCACAGGTGCATTCCTTTTCAATTGGATTAAAGGATTCTCCCGACTTAAAAGCAGCAAAGAAAGTAGCTGATTTTATTGGATCTGTACACCACGAATTTGTTTATACTGTTCAAGAAGGCCTCGATGCTCTACAGGATGTTATTTATCATTTGGAAACTTATGATGTAACAACTATCAGAGCTGCTACTCCAATGTATTTAATGTCTCGTAAGATACGTTCTATGGGTGTAAAAATGGTGCTGTCGGGAGAAGGTGCTGATGAAATTTTTGGCGGTTATCTTTATTTTCATAAAGCACCCGATGCAAAAGCCTTACATGAAGAAACTGTGCGTAAACTATCTAAACTACATATGTTCGATTGCCTTCGCGCAAATAAATCTATGGCCGCATGGGGAGTAGAAGCAAGAGTTCCCTTTTTAGATAAAGAGTTCCTGGATGTAGCTATGCGAATAAACCCCGAGGATAAACTTATTAAAGACGGGAAAATGGAAAAGCATATTTTGAGAGAAATATTTAGTGATTATCTTCCCGAAGACATCCTTTGGCGTCAAAAAGAACAGTTTTCTGATGGCGTTGGATATAACTGGATAGATATGTTAAAAGAAATGACAAATAATTTAGTTTCAAATATTGAACTTGATAATGCAGAATTTAGATTTCCTATTAATACACCTCTTACTAAAGAAGGATATTATTACAGGACTATTTTTGAGAAGTTCTTTCCCGGTGATCAGGCTGCAAATACCGTTCCCGGAGGAAAATCAGTAGCCTGCAGCACTCCGGAAGCATTAGCATGGGATAATTCGCTTAATAATGTGATTGACCCTAGCGGCCGGGCGGTTCAACAAGTTCATAAAAAAGCATATTAAAGCAAAAATGAATAAGAATCAGAAGGCCGGTAACTAAAATTTCCGGCCTTTTTTATTTAAAAATAATCTTAAATTATTGAAATATCTGATTTAAAACGTTTGATTAAATAATCATAATAAAATATAAATCAAAGGAATACATATTATAAAATCCTATAAATTTGTTTACTGACTATTAAGGATTTCTTTTTAAACATGTTTACGGGGTTCAACATTAACAAAAACAATTATCATGAGACAATTAAAAAATTTAAAACAGGCTCTTCCCGAGGACGCTTACAGCTTTATTGACTTATATCAGGCATTGCGTCCTGAATCAGAAAACTTTCTGCCACCATATTTTCTGAATCTGTTAAAAAGCTTTTTCTCTCTTTGTTTTGAAGAACCTGATGACCCCATATTTCAGGAAAAAGAAATTGCAAGACAGTTAAAAGAGCTGAAAGAAGCTTTTCCATTTTATGTTGACGTCTCGTTAATGTTATTTCCTCATGATGAATCAAAAGCTTTTCAATACCGTTCCAAACTAAACAAATTCCGTGAAAAGCTGGTGTATTTAATGGACACTGAGTTAATTAATGAGGAACAACAAGAAGAAACCCGGCAAATATTGCAGTTTCATGATTTTAGTATGGGAACCCCGCCATTTACTCAAAATAATTTAAAATTCAGATTTAACATTTTACTGGGAGAAGAAGTGTCTGTTATACGGCGTTTTCGTGAAATACTGGGAATAACAGATAGCCATGAAAGATCTCAATGGGAGTATTTAATGGATATTCTGGAACAAATGATTGTACAAAGTGCTCATTATACTACCAATGCTGAAAAATCAGACTTTCTGGAAAGAATGTCACAAAGTATTCGTTTAAAGGGCCTCAATGGCTTTTTAAAAACTGTTGTAAGCGGCAACACAGAAACAGTTATCGAGTTGATTAAAAAAGAATTGTTTAACCCTTCCCAGGTAGAAGTAGTGGATTTTGAAGATGAAGAGGTTTTATATGCAAAAATGAAAGAAAAAAGTGCTTCCATTTTTTTAGTGAAAATTAAAGACCTTCCGGCTAACCCTTTTGAAACTTCCAAATGGTTTCCTCTTTTTAGCAGATTGATTTTTGTTGATAATACCGTGTTTTCAGGTCTGACAAATACAAGTATGGTATTTTCTTTTCATAATAAAATAATTCAAAGTTTAAATAAAGTACACACTAAAAAACTTGGCGCACTGGCCAACAGTCAGTTAAACCTGAGACTAATACTTGAAAAAGTAAGCATTAAATCATTAAAAACATTTAAAGAAAAAACAAATAAAAAAATTGAAGAATATAATAAAGAACTTTCTCAATTAAAGACTGAACAACTTGGTGAAATAAACAATCCAATAAAAAATCTGACTTTATTTAAATTGGACGAATTTTCCCGGCAAATCATTAAAGACAAATACAATCTGGAAAAATTAAATAATTATCTGGAATTGTTTATAGGTTGTTCTAACAATACATCAATAAAAAAGATAAACCGTTTTTTGATTGAAGAGTTTGAAATAAGAACCTTAAAATATTTTTATTCAGGCTCTAAAAAGATTCAGATAGCTACTATTGTAGAAGGAGGCGGCAGAAATCAGATTAAAACATATGGCGACTATTTACTGCAACGTAAACTACAGCCTGTAGACAGTGATTTAACAGAAAGATGCCGTATTATTTTAGACGTTTTTCCAAATACATATAAAAAAACACTAAAAAACCATTTCCATAAAAATTTTGGAATAAATTTATTTTTAGAGAAATATCAGCAACATTTAATTAAAGCAGAAAATGAAGCTGATAATACCGGCAGGCTGAAAAATGTTTTAATAGACCTTGGCATTCTGGATCGTTTTAATACTCTTTCACAAAAAGATCAGGTTATAATTCAGGAGTTTATAAGTAACCTCACCAATCTGAAAAAAACTTCCATTTCCGACGATGTGCAAATGATAATACGGGATGTTCTTTTCGGAAAAGAGAATAAAGTGTTAAAGCCATATATTTTATTTAACAAATATGCTTCCTGGGAATATCTTGACCTTTTCCCAACAGACCGTTTTGATATAAATCCGTTTGACCTTGAGATTGGCATTACACCGGAAGGAAGAATTGATTTTGAACGACTGACAAACAGGTTGGAAAGAATGAAAAACACCTTTCAGGTATTTGACGAAACAGGAAGGTTGTGGGATCGTTTTAGTGATAATCTGACTATTGTAATTAATGACCCTTCCAATCCGTCAGGTTATTCAGATTTTAATAATCCCGCCCTGCTGGCATTCCTGAAATTTATCAGCACCAGTAAAATAACTCTATTCCTGGATGAAGCTTATAATGACACTGTAAAAATTGAGGATGACTCCGAACCTAAATGGCGTACTATTTCCAGGTATGTTGTTGATAACATTGGACAGAAATATAACCGGTTAAATCTTGTTTCTTCAATTTCCACAACAAAAAATCTTGGTGCTACAGGCGACAGACTAGGTTCATTGGTAGCCACACAGGGTAAAAAAGATGTTATTTCCTTCGCCAGAAAAAACAATAATCGTGACACAGGAAATACCAACTCACTATACATGTTGGTGAACATTTTACAAACAGCTCAACTTGCAAAAACTATAAAAAACGCATTAGAAGAAAAACTACCTAAAAATGCAAGCCGCCATAAGTTCAGGCAAATTATTGAAAAGTATATTGTTGACACATGCCTTGCACAAAATAAAAACAAAACAGCAAATAATAAAGTTAAGCTATTCCCTTCTTTTGAAGGTAGCCCATTGCACTTGTTCCTTTTAAATGAACTCGTAGTTTTAGACAAATTAGACATGTTGGAACTTCCTGATGATTTTAAATATAAGAACGAACCGTTTTTTGCATACTATCAAAAACAACTGGTTAGTGCCATAAATAGTTTTAGAATAAATAAAAATTTTAGAACCGAATCTCTGAAAAGGTTAAACATTGCCAAACAAACCGGACAAAAACTACTTTCACAAGAAAACAAATCAAAATATGCACGTGTAGTAGCTTCCGATGGTTCATTTTTATTTAATATTCAGTTAAAGCATTTTTTTTCGTATCAGGATCTGGAAAAATTTACACAAAAGCTAGCCGAAGAACGAGGTATTGCTGTGATTCCATACCATAATGGTTTTTTACGTTTTTCTCTTGGAGGATATCTAGAAGGAACAGAAAAATCTTATACTATTTTTAATAAAGAGATTCAAAATGCACTGGAAATTGTATTGAAATACTGGAAAATCTTTTATGAATTCAAAGAAAATAAAGAAAATAAATCGTTGAGTACAGATGAAATACTGGAAAAAATATTTACTCTGTCATCTGACAAAGCATTTATTAACAAGGTGCTGGAGGATTTCTCTTTAACAAATAAATTAAAGAAAAATCCCTTTAAAAGTCTTTTTATAAATAATCAAAGAACTTTATATCATGCAGACCCTAAAAACAGTGGTGTAAACATAAGTTCCATCGACTCCTCCAAAAATGTAGTAATAGAATTTTCAGGGAATACAGGTAATTGTACTTCATTACCTGAATTTATCCATAGTAAAGCATTTTCATCCATTTATGAAAACTTATTACCGGAAGTATATCCTAAAATTCCTTCTATAAAACATTGGCCCTTTAGCAAAGTATTAGCACATTTTGGAAAAGCAGAACTTTTAAAATATATTTCCAATAAGCTTAATTACGAACCAAACAATTATGTTCTTGATGGTCCTGATGAAGATTGGATTATGTCTGAGATCTTACTGGAAATGGAGAAATTGCTTTTTTCACCTGCAAAAACAAAAATTCTGGCACTAAAAACCAGCGGAGATCACAACACTGATATTACCCGTATGGAAGGTGTTAATAAACTTCTAAAAAAATTCATTCAGGAACTTATGCTGCATTTCAATTTACCATTTGAAAATCAGCCCTCAACACCTTCGTTAAAAGATGTTGTTGAAGTAACGCTAAATCAATTTCATGAAATTGTGGGTATTCCTCTTAACCAAATAGACCTCGACCGTTCAATAAAAGCTTTTGAAACAAAATTCTATTCTGTCCTTGAATCAAAAAATTTACTGCTTGGGAAAAAACTATTAAGCAGTATAACACAAGGAATACATAATAATATTTATTCCGTAGACCTCAAGCCTGCCGACAGGTTGATATATTTGTATTTACTAACCGAAAAAAGTGCATTCATTCAACAGCTTACAGGTCTTTTCATTTCATTGGAAAAAGAAATAAAAGCTCTGGATGACCATGAAACAAAGGCTGTAATAAATGAGTTTCTTTATAAAACATTGCCTGAACAATGGAAATTAATATGGGACCTGGTTCCGGAAACAGCGGAAAAAAAGATGTCTCAGCAAGAAATAAATGGCGAAATAAGACAATTTGTATTGTTCTTAATTCAATTATTAAACAGTACCAAGGCTAATGAACATTATTATCCATATGTACATTCAGTGATGAAGTTTTCTGAAGCCCGGTTTTCCCGTCAAAATTCAGCTATCAACGAAATGATACAACATGGGTTTAGTATTTATGAAAATTTTGATATTGAAAACCATATACTTACCAAAGAAAAAAAATATTCTTTAGGATGGATTCCCGGTTTATTATCAAAATGTGGCGTTATTGGTACAGAACAAAATATCCAAACACATACCCGGATTGCAACAGATTCAAAAAAACGCGAATTTCCATATCATCGTTTAGACCGTTCTGAATCTGAAATAAGCAAGCAGTCTCAAAAAGAATCTTTTTCTTATATCAAAACACTTAATACCCGTCCTCTGCCTTCATTCTTTATTAATCGTCTGGAAAGGTACATAGGACAAATGGATACCGAAGAATACCGGTGTAAAATTTTTAATGGAGGACTGGTAAGTGAACTGTTTGTATTTCATAAATCATACATGAAATATCTTTCGGATAACTTCCGGTTATTAGAACATCAAGATGTTAGTTTAAAGGATATACAACAATTTATACCTGATACAATATGTTTTTACGGACTGCCGGAGAAACTAATATCTTTTCCGCATGTTGGGTATTTTGATATCCCCGGCCCAAAAGGAAATATAAAAACTATTATCACCCCTTTAAGAAAAGAAGGAGATTATTTTGGTAATATAAAAAAGCCACGGTTAACAGTTATGAACGAAAAGATAAAAGAAATAGGTGGCATTCCTATTCATGGATCTATGTTTGCCGTTGAAGAAGAAGATGGAGCTGTTTTCGTAGTAATGATTAGTGGAGACAGTGGAGTAGGAAAGTCTGAAATGCTGGCTGCAATGATGTTAAAGTGGATGAAGAACAATCTTACAGGTGTTCGTTCACTGAAAATGATTGCCGGTGATATGTTACATGTTTTTCCTGATAAAGAAGGAAATTTATATGGAATAGGAACAGAAGAAGGCGATTTTAGCAGAGTAACCGACTTCGATCCGGAGTATATTAAATATTATTATACACTTTTTGAAAGCGCCTCTGATTCTAATGTAGAAGACCTGAACTCCAGAAGTACCATCAGCGGGCTTTGCGATGTAACCATGCCTTATAAAATAGACATTATACTTACCGCAAGTAACTTTGCACGTGAAGAGGCGGGAATTACTCGATACGAAAATCCCGAAAACTTTATCCTTTACAGAAATTCACATGGCGAAAGAAAGGAAAAAGCAACAAGTGGCGACAATCCTAACTTCCAAAGAACACTCATGCGCTATACAGGAGATAAAAATATTGTGGAGGTTATGGATAAACACGGCGCTTATATTGATGATGTTCTTGACTGGGATTATGACGCTTATACCGGCCGTTTTTACTTATGCTCATCGTTTAAAATGATAGAACTAATACACCCTGAAGATATTGTAAATAAAATATTTACAGGAAAAAAATTCTGTGAGCAAGATACAGAATGGACCATTAAGAAAGTTGACTTTGATATTATCAAAAACAGGTTTATCGCTTATCTCTTTACCAAGGGAGAGGGAGAAGATGAAAAAGAAAAACAACTGCTTATTGACAGAAACCTTTTTAATTCGTTATTTAATGCTCTGGCAAGCACACCTTCAGGACAACCTTTTGTTTCGGAAGAAGGAGAATATGAATCGAAAAAACATTTAATTGATTTTTTGAAATATCGTGCCGCCAGTAAAATTCAGTTGGGAATTCTTTCTACCGATCTGGGAAGAAAAGGTAAGGAAATAACAGGCCCGCAAATTGCCGCTGAAGATATGCGAAAATTGATAAGAGAAGTGCGATTTGCCCGTCCCGACATCAATGAAAATAAAAATCAAATAAAAAAACAGGTCAGGAAAGCCTATGGAAAAGCTCTTGGCAAAAATGAAAACAATGCTGAAACTGACAGGTATAATTTTTGGTTATGGCAAATTGAACAAATGAAAAAAGCTGAACTGGTTAGACTAGACAAGCCTGATACACCTATTGATTTATCAAAAATGAAATCCCGCCTTTCAGCAGAACGGGATTTTCAGCCGTTACTTGTTACTCCTAATTTAAACAGAGAAATAAGTGCAATGAGTGAAACTTACGAGCAACTATTACATCTTCCGGATATGGACATGATGATAAAAACATTTATGGTTCACAAGGAAAAAGTATATAAAGTGACTAACTACACCAAAGAAACCAATATTAATAATATTATTCTACAGTTGTTACTTTTAAACCATCATATTTTACCCGAGGATATTACAAAAGGAATGCTGTTTCGAAAGGTGAACAGAGAAGTAATGGCGGCAGCTAAAAAAGCTGCTATTGAATTTATAAAAGATTAAAAGACTTAAAAGAAAAAAACCATTGCCGTTAAAGTTAACACTTTACGGCAATGGTTTCTATTTCTACTAATACCCCTAAAGGTAATTCTTTAACAGCAAAAGCCGCTCTGGCAGGTGGGTTATTAGAATAGTATTTTTCATAAACAGAATTCATCGCTGCAAAATTTTGCATATCGCTGAGTAAACAAGTAGACTTTACCACATCTGAAAATTTGTAACCGGCAGCATCTAATATTGCACTAATATTTAACATTACCTGTTCTGTTTGTTCTTTAATATTTCCCTGAACAACTTTGCCTGTTTCAGGATTAATAGCCACTTGTCCCGAAATATATAATGTTCCGTTAACTTCTACTGCCTGACTGTATGGCCCGATAGCCGCAGGTGCATTTGAGGTATTAATAATCTTCTTCATATGCTTATAATTTTTTAACTAAACCATTTTGATAATTTCTATTAAAAATTTATATTCAGGTTTATCCTTCAGGAAAAAAAATTAACCTGACAATTTTTTCAAGAGCCGCTACATCTATCTCATCAAATGAACTATAATCTTTACTGTCAACATCCAACACTCCAATAATCTCATCGTTTTTATTTTTTACAGGAACCACGACTTCTGATTTTGACCGTGAATCGCAAGCAATATGCCCCGGAAATGCTTCAACATCATTTACCAACATTGTTTTTTTATTGTTGACAGCTGCCCAGCAAACACCGGTATCTTTGGCAAGGTTAATACATGCCAATGACCCTTGATAAGGCCCTACCTGCAGTTTTTCACCCTGAAGTAAATAAAATCCACACCAAAAAAAATAATCCATCTTGTGGTATAAAACAGCATTTATTGTAGCCATATTCGACAAAGGATTATTACTGCTTTTTACAATCAGGTCTTTTATTTGTTGTGTCAGACGTTCATATCTTTTTCGCTTTTTCTCTGCTTCCATCTAATTAAATGTTTTCCGCAAAAATAAGTAATGTCAGCTTACAAAAAGTATTTTCGGTATTCTTGTTCTGTATTGATATTTATTAAAATGGAGTTATCTGAAACAGGTACTCTTACCGTTGGAAATCTTTTAAGTACATCTTTAAGTATAACCTTATTGCTTATTTCTTTTCTGATAGCAGCGGCTATTTCCGGGGAAATTAAAACAGGATGGCCACCACGGCCTTCAAAAACAGGAATTACAGTAACCCCGGGTTTATAACCTCTTAATAAAGCACTTAAAACTGTAGTTTCTATAAAAGGATTGTCAACATTATGCAAAAAAACGGCCTGATCTTCAGGTATATTTTCCAACCCGGTTTTAATTGAAAAAAACCGTTCCTTTTCGGGAAATGGGTTAAGTATAGCCACATCTTTTTTTAATTTTTTCAACCCTTTATACAAGACCATTCCTTTTTCATTGAGAACTACAAAAACACTTGAAATACCAAAAGATTGGTATTCAGTTATTATTTTTTCCAGAAAACACTGTGTATCGTCAAATGGAAGAAATGCTTTTAACGAACCCATTCTTCCCGAATTTCCGGCAGCAAGAATAAGTACGGAAAAGTTTTTGTTGAGGCCATCAATCATATATTCTAAACCCAAATAATTTATATTATAAAAATTTAAATTTATCCCAGTCGCGACCAACATCAAATTTCTCCCTGAACCGTACCAATTCATCCATGGAGATACTGCTTTTTATCACAACAGACTTGTCGGTTTCTGCCCTGGTTATAACATTTCCTTTAGCGTCTACCACTTGAGTATCACCGGAATATTTATTTCCCAATCCGTCTTTTCCAACTCTGTTTACACCTATTACATAGCTTTGGTTTTCAATTGCTCTTGCCACTAAAAGGTTATTCCATGGATAAGCCCTCACCGAAGGCCAGTTTGCGGTAAATAGTAATACATCATATTCAAAAACCTCTTGATTGTATGAGTTTTTACACCACACCGGAAAACGCAAATCATAACATATTAAAGGCCGTATTTTCCACCCCTTTATTTCTACAGTAAGCTTTTTATTACCCGGTTTAATTTTTTCATGCTCTCCTCCCATTGTAAAAACATGACGTTTATCGTAACTTTTCATTTCTCCTTCAGGAGTCATCCAAACAAGGGTATTGTAATAATTCCCATCTTTTTTCATCAACATACTACCGGTAATAACAGCTCCTGTTTTATGAGCCGTTTTTTTCATCCACAAAATTGTTTCTCCATCCATTGTTTCAGCATATGGTGATGGGTCTACCGGAAATCCGGTAGTAAAAGTTTCCGGCAATACTATTATATCAGCATTTTTATTTTCCTTCTCTATTATATTGGTGAACCGTGCTCTATTAGCAACAGGGTTTTCCCATACCAGATTTTCTTGTATGAGAAGTAAATTTAAACTTTTCATTGCTAATAATGATTTAAATTTTCGATAATATTTCTGCAGCATTTACCAATGTTTCCTCTTGCTTTGCAAAACAAAACCGTAATAATTTATGATCTTTTTTGTCATGATAGAATGAAGAAACGGGTATAGCTGCCACTTTATGCTCTTGTACCAGCCATTTAGCAAAATCCATTTCTTTCTGTTCTGAAATGGCACTATAATCAAGCAGCTGAAAATAGGTTCCCTGTGCCGGCAGAACTTTAAATCTGGAGTTCTTCAGGTTTTCAGCAAAAACATCTCTTTTCTGCTGATAAAAAGAACCCAATCCTAAATAATGTTCAGGGTCTTTCATGTAATCGGCAAGAGCATATTGAATAGGAGTGTTTGCAGCAAAAACAGTAAACTGATGTACTTTTCTAAACTCTTTCATTAGTTTTTCCGGTGCCAGAATAAAACCCGTTTTCCAGCCTGTAGCATGAAATGTTTTTCCAAAGGAACCTATTACCAGTGTCCTTTTTGCCAATTCAGGAAAAAGGCAGGCACTCTGATGTTTCTGGTTCTCAAAAATTAAATGTTCATATACCTCATCGCTGATAACTATAATATCCGTTCCGGAGGTTAATCTTTGTAACATTAACAAATCATCTTTTTTTAAAATACTTCCCGTAGGGTTGTGCGGTGAGTTTATAATAATCAACCGGGTACGATTAGTAATCAACCGGGCTGTTTCTTCCCAGTTAATTCCAAAATCAGGAAATTGTAAACTACTGTACTTTACCAGCCCGCCATTAATTTTAATTGCCGGAGCATATGAGTCGTATGCCGGTTCAAAAATAATTGCTTCATCACCATCCCGAATAAATGCAGAAATAGTTGAAAACAAAGCCTGTGTAGCTCCGGCAGTTATGTTTATCTCCTTTTCCGCGTCATAACTAATATCATAACGTTCTTTAAAAAGAGTTGACAAACCTTGTCTTAAAGGTTGTATTCCCGGCATTGGAGCATATTGGTTTTCTCCCTTGCGCATATAATAGTTAACTAGTTCTATTAAATCTTTCGATACAGGAAAGTCAGGAAACCCCTGCGACAGGTTGATAGCATTGTTTTCATTGGCTAGCTGCGACATTACCGCAAAAATAGATGTTTCGGTTTGTGGTAATTTCGAAACTATATTTCCTTTGAATGATTCCATATTGTTTAATTTAATTACAAAAGTAGTTTTTTTAAGTTTCTTTTAGTTTATATTATAACGAATCTTTTTAGTTTTGCACTTATAACCATAATTAACAGTTAAATAATAATAACCATGAACACAATAGATAACTATAATTTTTCAGGTAAAAAAGCCATTGTAAGGGTAGATTTTAATGTTCCTTTGAACGAACAGTTCGAAGTTACTGACGATACACGTATTCGTGCAGCTATCCCAACTATTCAAAAGTTACGTGAAAAAGGCGCTGCCGTTATTTTAATGTCTCATCTGGGAAGGCCTAAAAATGGTCCGGAAGACCGCTTCTCTCTTAAGCATGTTATAAAAGATTTAAATAAAAAACTAAATACAGAAGTTCTATTTGCCAATGACTGCATAGGTGAAGAAGCCCGCCAAAAAGCCACTACCCTTAAAGCCGGGGAAGTGTTGTTACTTGAAAACCTGAGATTTCATCCGGAAGAAACAAAAGGAGATGCCGGATTTGCAAAAAAACTGGCTCAACTTGCTGATGTATATGTAAACGATGCTTTTGGAACTGCACACCGTGCCCACGCTTCTACAGCTATTATTGCTCAGTTTTTTCCTCATGATAAAATGTTTGGTTACCTGATGATGAAAGAGCTGGAAAACCTTAATAAAGTATTAAAAAATGCTGACCATCCTTTTACAGCAATTTTAGGTGGAGCTAAAGTTTCAGGTAAAATTGAAGTTATTAACAATTTGCTTGATAAAGTAGATAACCTGATTATTGGTGGAGGAATGATGTTTACTTTTATTAAAGCCAAAGGTGGTAACGTAGGGAAATCATTGGTCGAAGATGAATTAATTGAAACGGCCAAAGATGCCATGCAAAAAGCCGAAGAACTGGGTGTTAACATATACCTGCCCGAAGATGCTGTGGTTGCAGACAAATTTGATAATGATGCAAACCAAAAATGTGTCCCATCAAATTCAATTCCTGAAGGTTGGATGGGTTTAGATATTGGCGTAGAATCCAGTGAAACATTTCGAAAAGTAATTGAAAATTCTGCTACTCTGCTATGGAATGGTCCAATGGGTGTTTTTGAAATGGATAATTTTGCAGAAGGAACAATTGATGTAGCTCAGGCTATTGCCAGAGCTACAGAAAAAGGAGCTTATTCCCTTGTTGGAGGAGGTGATTCTGTTGCTGCAATAAATAAATATCACCTTGAAAACAAAGTTAGCTACGTTTCAACTGGTGGTGGCGCTATGCTTGAATATATTGAAGGAAAAACACTGCCCGGTGTAGCTGCAATAGAAAATTAAACCGTTTATTTTAACCTCTTAAACCATTTCTTAAAAAAGAAATGGTTTTTGTTTTTCTTTATACAGCTAATATCACTGTAGCTAAAATGCCTTAGGAATTACTTTAAATCAAAAGAAATGAAACGTTCATAATTGAATAATTATTAAATCACATTCACCCTGTGAAATAGAAAAAATTTCATAGGGCAGAGAAAATTATTATTCAATCATGGAAAATTACATGTGACCAATGAAATATAAAATTATAAATACATTAAAATTGGTTACTTTTTATTAATAATTTTGCACCTTTAAGAAACAGAAAATAAATGCACCCATTATTAGAAGGAATGTTGTTGGGGTTAACACTGGCCTTATTTTTCGGATTCGGCCCGGTTTTCTTTGCACTTATTCAAACCGGAATTCACAGAGGTTTCACTAAAGGTTTTTTCCTTGCTGTAGGCGCCTTTTTTAACGACCTGACCGTTGTTACACTATCTATTATTGGTGCACATGCTATTATGAACACCATGCACAAACATCAGTTATTAGGCGTTATCGGCGGAATTGTATTAATGATTTTTGGTATTGCTGCATTACGCCATAAAATTGATATCGCAGAAGGTGAAGATGAAAATATTAAATTGAATGAACCTCATGCGCTGATGTTTTTGCTTAAGGGTTACCTTTTAAATATTGCCAACCCTTTTGTATGGCTGTTTTGGCCAACTGTAGTTTTGGGTGTAGCCGCTCCTTTTGTTACTAATACTCATGACATGATACTTTTTTTTGCAGGAACACTTGGGGTTATTTTTTCCTCCGATGTGGCAAAAGTCTTTCTGGCTTCAAAAATTAAAAACTATATTACCGATAAATTTCTTCGTCTAATTAATAATATTGCCGGAATTGTAATCTTTGTATTTGGAATAGTATTAATTATCCGGTCGTTAATACAATCCGGTATATTATAAGCAAAACCTTCCTTATATTATTTTTAAACCAACACAATTCTTAATCGTAAAAAATTTGATGTACCTTTGTTATCCCGTTTTTAAATACAAAAAATGCATAATTATTCCATTAACAACCTACGTGAGTTAGAAGCCGAATCTATTCACATTATCCGCGAAGTAGCAGCAGAATTCGATAACCCTGTAATGCTGTATTCCATAGGAAAAGACTCTTCTGTTATGGCAAGGCTTGCCGAAAAAGCTTTTTATCCCGGTAAAGTTCCTTTTCCTCTAATGCACATTGACTCCAAATGGAAGTTTCGTGAAATGATTGATTTTCGTGAGGTATATACGAAACAAAAAGGCTGGGACCTTATCGTTCATTACAATAAAGAAGGTTTTGAAGCCGGAATTGGTCCTTTTACCCACGGTTCGAAAGTTCATACCGACGTTATGAAAACACAAGCCCTTTTGCAGGCGCTTGATAAATATAAATTTGATGCTGCTTTTGGTGGTGCTCGCCGCGATGAGGAAAAATCCCGTGCCAAAGAGCGCATTTATTCATTTCGCGACCGTTATCACCAATGGGATCCAAAAAATCAACGCCCCGAATTATGGGATATATACAACGCCAAAGTGCATAAAGGCGAGTCTATTCGTGTATTCCCCATTTCCAACTGGACAGAGCTTGATATCTGGCAGTACATTCGCCTCGAAAATATTCCCATCGTACCTCTATATTACGCCAAAGAACGCCCTATTGTAGAAATCGATGGTAACCTCATCCTTGCCGATGACAACCGTATGCCCGAAACACTTCGCAAACAGGCAAAAATGCGAAAGGTACGCTTCCGTACCCTCGGCTGCTACCCTTTAACAGGAGCCGTAGAGTCCGATGCCGATACTATCGAGAAAATTGTTGAAGAGATGATGACAATAACCAAAAGCGAACGAACTACCCGTGTTATCGACTTTGACCCCGACGCAAGCATGGAACAAAAAAAACGCGAAGGTTATTTTTAAATTTTAATTTTTTGGGCATGCCAAAGGCCGTGCCATACACTATAGTCCTCGTTGCAAATACTATTCAGCCATTCACCATGCAGTGGCTCCCTTGTCGCCCTGCCCGGTGAGGCTTCATAAGCATTTGCACCTCCGGGCTGCCGTTCCTGTCACTCATGCAGTAAACGTTTAAATATAGTATATATAAATTATAATACTATGATCTTTAAATTACATAATATTTACATGTACTTACTTATAGCAAGTATGAAGGAATAAAATATTTATTTTTCTTATCGTCAAACAGATAAAAACCTCATACAACTAAAAAAAATTAATCTTCTTTATTATATATCCATTAATTCTACTAAACGGACTCGGTCTTTTTCATCCAATAAATGAAACATCCCGCTTACCTTGTTTTTATTCATTTGTTCTAAAAACTTCTCTTTCCCAACACTATCAATTCCAATATCTTTTAGTCGTACAGGTGAACCAATAGAAGTGAAAAAATCTTCAATTTTAATTATAATATCATCAATACTGTCGGTTCCAAATAATACTTGTCCCATCTTTTCTATTCTTTTGGGAATTCTGGCTTTTTGTAATTTTAACCATGCAGGATAAGCAATGCTTAATGTGGCACCGTGAGGAGTATCAAATAATAATGATAGTTCATGACCTATACCATGAACACCCCAGTCTCCACCCGATTTTCCGTAACTTGTTAACCCGTTTAAGGCCAACGTTGCGTCTAGCATAATATTAGCACGCAAATCAACATTGGACAAATCATTCAACAAGACGGGGCCCCAGTGCATAGCATCTTTTATAATATCCAAAGTTATACTGTCAATAACAGAAGGATCCCCTTCTCCATAAAAAGCTTCAAGTGCGTGTGCAATTAAATCTACTATTCCATAAGCAGTATAATCTCCCGGAACAGTTACTGTAAACTCCGGATCCAAAAATGAATCTTTTGGAAAATTTAACGGATGTACAAATCCTAACTTCTGCCCTGTTTCTTTATTCTGAATTACGGCTGCACCATTCATCTCGGTTCCTGTAGCTGCTAATGTCAACACTGTAACCAAAGGAATGTTTTTTTGCGGCATTTGTTGCCAGGTCATGTATTCCCAAGGATCTGTATTATTTGCTATGGAAAGACTAATAATCTTTGCCGAATCAATTACACTTCCTCCCCCTAAAGCTACAATAACATCAATTTTATTTTCTTTTCCCAAAGCAACAGCTTCTCTAACATCTTCAACTACCGGGTTGGGTTTAATGCCGCTGTATTCTGTAACCAATAAACCGTTTTCTTTCAGCTGGCTTATTACTTGATCATAATATCCATATTTTTTAACCGATCCTTGTCCGTATATTAAAAGAATATTTTTACCATAGTTTTTAACAGTTTCTCCAAGGTTTTTTACAACTCCACTACCAAAGTGCAAGCGGGTAGGATTATAAGCAACAAAATTTTTTATCGACATGTTTTTATTATTTAAAAGTTTATTTTCCGTTTTAATGCAAAGTTATATTAATTGTGTCTAAATAGTAAACTATAATGCAAATAATTATTAGTATTTGTTTTCTTTTTTAAAAATTTAAAGTCTTCGTTTTTCATTAAAAAACGTAGCATTTATATCTTCTTCCATCTTAAACAATATAACTTTTTATGAAAAAGTTTATATATTGTTAAAGGTTAACAGTTAAATAAAAATATAACACAAATCGTTTTTTATATAATTCTGTAATATTTTTTTTCTTCTGTTTTTATAAAAACATATTATGTTTCGTATTGACTATTAGCCTAATAGGGTTATTTTATTTCTTTACAATAATAAAATTTTCATTCTTATATATTTATTTTGTTATATACCACAATGTTTTATACTTTTATAACATCTATTAAAATAATTTATCAAATGAGATTTCCATAATTAAATGATTCTTCATTTATGATCTCATTTAAGTCATTTAAACTAAAATTATTAATATGAAAAAAATTACAATGTTTTTAGTGATGGCAGCAATGATAATTTCATCAGCAGTTTATGCAGGAGGATATCAGGTGCGCCTACAAGGAAACAAACAAACCGGAATGGGACTAATAGGTACACCTATGCGGTTTGGCGTTAGTTCTATGTTCTACAATCCTGGAGCACTTTCATTTATGAACGGAAAATTTGGTGTTGAAGCAGGAGGAAGTGCAATTTTTGCTAATGTTATTTATCAGGCATTTGGTAGCAATTACACAGCCCGGTCAAATAATCCTATGGGAACTCCCTTTTATTTTTATGCAGCAGGTAAATTAAACGAAAATATAACCCTGGGAATGGCTGTTTATACTCCATATGGCAGTGCAGCAAAATGGAATAATAACTGGGCACTAAAATTTTTAATCCAGAACATCTCACTTCGTGCCATATATTATCAACCTACGATTTCTATTAAACTAGGTGATAAATTAGGTATTGGTATTGGTTTTATTTATGTATCCGGAAATGTAAACTTAACTAAAGCCTTGAATTATGGTAGCAATTCTTATGTAAACCTACAGGGATCAGCTAATAATTATGGCTTTAATGCCGGACTTCATTATAAAGCTTCTGATAAGCTATCTTTTGGAATTACTTACCGGTCTAAAATTAATATCAACCTGAAAAATGGAAATGCAAAGTTTACCGTCCCGGCTTCTTTAAGCTCAATGATTCCTGCCAACAACCAATTTAATTCCAGTTTACCTCTGCCCTCTAATTTAGATATTGGAATAGCCTATCAAATGAATGACAAGCTTTTAGTTGCCGCTGAATTTGACTGGGTTGGATGGGGTAGTTACGACACTCTTTCATTTACATTTAAAAACAATCCGCAAATTTTAAATAATAAAAATCCCAGGTTATATAAAAACACCTTTACTCCTCGCATAGGACTGCAATATGTCTTTTCAGATAAGTTAACGCTACGAGCAGGTGCATTTTATGAAATAACACCGGTGAACAAAGATTACTTTTCACCCGAAACCCCTTCTTTAAATACTTTTGCTTATACTTTAGGAGCATCGTATAAGCCCTCCAAGCACCTAAGCATTGATTTATCATTCCTGCAACTCTTCGGAATGAAATCTTTAATGAGTTATACTCCTGCTAATGTAAGCGGATACTATAAAAGCAATACCGTTGTACCCGGAATAGGAATAAGTTATCATTTTTAAACAATATCTAAACTTAAGGCCATGAAACGAAATATCAAAATATTATTTTTCTCTGCACTTATTTTTCTGGCATCATGTCAGCCAAGTCTGAATACCTATAACCCCACGCCCGGAAGCGCAAAATTTACAAGCTATGTAGCCGTGGGAAATTCATTAACCGCCGGCTATGAGAGCGGAGCCTTGTTTATTTCCGGACAAAAATACTCTTGGGATAATATGTTGGCAACCCAAATGAAATCTGTTGGAATGTCGGCTCAGTTTAAAACTCCATATATGCCTACGGAAGATGGTGTAGGAGTTTCTGAAGGAGGAGGAACACCGGTTTTCAGAACAAAATTAATTTTAGGTTATTCCAAAGATTGCACAGGTAAAACCAGTTTAGGTCCGGTTCCTGCTAACCCAAATGCATCACAGGCGGCTCTTTACAAAGAAATAACAACTTCTGTTGCGTCTGGAGGTCCCTATAACAATTTGGGAATTCCCGGAATAAAAGTAACCGATTTGTTTTCTACTAAACTAGCACTTAGAAATCCTTTTTTTACACGTATTTATAACCCATCCTTTGGCCCGGTATTATTAAACTATGCAAAAGAAGTAAACCCAACATTTTTTAGTTTGTGGATTGGAAATAATGACGTTCTGGGATATGCTGCATCAGGAGGTGTAGGTGACTTTATTACTCCTATGGATGGGCCGGAGGGAGTTGGATTTACAGCAAGTGCTACTGCCGCCGTTAAATACCTGGCTTCTATAACATCAGGAGGTGTAGTCGCTTCAATTCCTGATATAACCTCAATACCTTATTTTAACACTGTTCCTTATAATCCTATTCCAATAACCTCACAAGCTCAGGCCGATCAGCTAAACGCCGCTTATGCACAGTATAATGGCTTTATGAAAGCTAATGGACTCCCTTACCGTATCAATTTCCACGTGGGAGCCAATGCTATGGTTATTTCAGACCCTTCTATGCCTCTGCCTGACAGCCTCTCATTTTTAAAAATTCGACAAATAAAAAGCGATGAACTTGTTATGCTGGAAATTCCAGGAGATTCATTGAAATGTGCTTTTTGGGGAACAGTAAAACCTGTTCCTGATCAATATGTTCTTACGGAAAGTGAAATAAGCAAAGTTCAAACTGCTATTCAAAATTATAATACTGTTTTAAAAAACCTTGCAAACCAATATAGTCTGGCTTATGTTGACTTCTATACAATTCTGAAAAGTGTTGAAAAAAAGGGAATCACAGAAGACGGAATTCTTTTTACCACTAAATTTATTACCGGCAACCTCTTTTCATTTGATGGAGTACATTTAACTCCTCAGGGAAATGGGGTGGTAGCTAATTATTTTATTGATGCTATAAATGCGAAATACGGTTCAAATATTCCTAAAGTGGTAGTCAGTGAAATTCCGGGAATACAATTCCCAAATTAAAACATCTGTTTTAATTATTTCATATAATCACAGGGCGACATAATATGTCGCCCTGATTATATAATGTTATTTTTTACATTAATTTTCTGGCAGCCTTTGAAATGCCTTCGGAAGCCATAGGATGTTGATCAGCATATCGTGCCAAATCAAATACTGTTAAACCTTGCTGTACTGCCAATCCAAGTTCACCGATTAAATTAGCAGCATCAATACCGATAACCCAGGCACCAATTAATTTCATGGTATCCTTATCAAAAAACTCTCTTATTTCCCCTTCTCTTTCATCATAAATTTGTGCTCTGGAGTCTCCTTTAAAACTATAAGCTGTTTCAATCAATGAAATTCCTCTTTCTTTGGCCGCAGATGGTAAAACACCAACAAAAGCCATTTCCGGAAATGTAAAAACTGTGGCAGGAACCGCCTCAAAGTTCATATAATCTATAGGAACATTTCCAGCAAGAATATTGTTTGCGACTACCAGTGATTGTCTTACCGCAGAGTGGAATAACATAGAACGACCATTTACATCTCCCGGAGCATAAATATGAGAAAAATTGGTTTGCAATGCGTTGTTAACCAGTATTCGTCCCTTTTCAGTTTTTATTCCAATCTCCGTAATACCTTCAGGAATTACAGGATGTCTGCCAATGGCCATCATTACCAGTTCCGAATTAATAGTTTTTTTCTGATTGCTATGAACAAAACTCAAATCAAACCCGGAAGCTGCTTTGTTAACCTCTTCAACTTTAGCATTAAGGATAATTTTGATGTTTGGGTTCAGCATCCTTTGAAGTTCTTCAGAAAGTCGTGGTTCCATGGTAGGTAAAATACGATCCATCATTTCAATAACAGTTACTTTTACTCCCAATTCACAAAATATTGATGCTGTTTCCAAACCTATATACCCTCCTCCTATAATTGTCAATGATTTTGGTAATTCGGATAAATTCGGATGCAACGCATAAACATCTCTGGAGGTTATACATAATTCTGCTCCTTTTATCGGAGGCATAACTATATCTGCACCTGAAGCAATAATAATTTGCTGTGCCAAAAATATTTTATTACCTGATTCCGTTTCAACTGATACCTTATGAGAATCAACTAATGAAGCCTTTCCCTTTATAAGTTGAATATTATCAGGAAATTCTTCTAATTCCTTTTGATGCTGATTGTAACGGATATCCTGCACATAATCTTTATGCGAAACCATCTGTTTATAACTAAATTTTAACGCCCCGGAAAGTCCAAATTTTTCAGGAAAACGACTTTGTTTGTATATACCGGTAACTTCTCTTAAAGCTTTTGAAGGCACACACCCTTCGGCCAGGCAATTTCCACTCATCACCCCTTTGGTGTCTATCATAATCACTTTTTTCCCGGCTTTTGCCAACCGGAATGCCGCCGGATATGCTCCCCCGCCGGCTCCTATAGTTATTACATCTATTTGCGTCATCTTTATTCTGTGTTTTATTACCTTTATTAACAAATATAAATATGTTTTTTAAAAGGTCCTGTTAAAAATTATTAATACTTTCTTACCTTATGAATATATTATAGTATTTTTGTACATAATTTCTTGATTTAAACAACGACTAAACTTATATTCTAAAATGAAATATCCGGATTTTTTTAACACCATTTCCCCCATAATATTAAAAGATGATCTTGCCAAATTTTTAGGATCTTCACAAGATGGAATAATAGAAATTTCCTATCTGGAAATTGTAAAAATGGCAGGTCATAGTTGTGGGGTAACAAGTGGCACATATATAATGGCACAAAAAGGGTTAAAAGCACTTTATGGAAACGATTTTCCAAAAAGAGGAGAAATAAAAGTAGAATTACAAAAAAACCTTGAAGAGGGTAATACAGGTGTTTTTGGTTCTGTTATGTCCAATATTACAGGCGCTACAACAAACATGGGATTTGGAGGTATTCAGGGGAAATTTAATCGACGCAATCTGATGTTTTTTGGAGCAGATATTCCTTCTGATATCCGGTTAACACGGCTCGACACTGGTAAAAGTGTAGATTTATATTACACCCCCGGAAAAGTAGTCAATCCAAGAGATATTTTAATGTCTGCCATTGGCCCCAACAGCACCGAAGAATCAAAGAAAACATTTCCTGTACGCTGGCAGGAAATGGTGAAAACCATATTTAATAATGCTGATGAAGTGGTTATGGTAAAAGAATAGCCTGAATACTAGAGATTTTTTTAATCAAAAAAATTATTGCCATCCCCATTTTTCAAAAATTGGTTTTATTTTTTTATTTTTAAGATAATTGAATAATTCTCTTGCTGCTTTATTTTTTTTCCCTTTTTGGGTTAAAGCAATCCCGAAATCTCTATATATGGTATATTGCTTTTTTAATGGAACAAAATCTGCGAGTTGTGGGTTAGATATCTGCCATATATTCCAGGTTATCCACACATCAATCCCGTTATTTTTTATCCATTCTTTTTTTGCTACACCACTATTGTCAGCGAATAAAACAATATTTTTTCTTATCTTCTTTAACAATTCTATATTTTGTGATTTTCCTATCATATCTTCCCAAACCCCTGTAAGTCCGGCACCATGAACTACCAATATTTTCACTCCCGGTTTTGCAAGGTCATAAAGACTTTTAATTTTTTTAGGATTTCCGGGGCGCACCAACAAACCGGATTTACGCAAGTAAAGTGGTGTTATGGAAGAGGTGATAATTTCCTTATTAAAAATACGAATAAAGTTTGTCATCATAAACTCAGCACCACTATAAATAATATCAGCTTTTATTTTGGCCTGTTCTTTCCATTTTTTTAAAGGGCCTTTTGTTACTTCAATTATTTCATTATTATTTTGACCATATATTTTTGCAACCTCATTAATTGCCGGATAGGGCCCTCCCGGACCGTAAATATAAACTGTATCAGATTGTGCGCTCATTTTTAAAAGGATGAAAAAAAAGCCCATCACTAAGATTATTCGAATATTCTTCATGTGTTTAAAATTTAATATAATATAACTTAGAAAAAAATTAAACTTTATAATTCTTTTCTTTAATAAAACATTTTTAATGCAAACTTTGATATTTACTAAACAAAAAATCATTTTGTTTAGCTAAATTATGACAGGAAATACAAGATTGAGTTCCTTTTGCCCACACAGTATATTTTCCTTTATTTTTCACGAACCGGGCATATCCCCAATTCCCGGGATTATCAGGGAATCTATGAATGTCTTTTATCATATATTCTACTCTTTGGAGCGTTCCCGCTTCCAGGGCAGGATTAAAATTTTTCATTTTTTTCACTTTCCACCCTATTTTTACAACAATGCTTCCCTCAGGAAGCGGTAATTTATTTTTCTTTAATGCACGGTATGCTTTTTTATTACCTAATATATATCGTATCTCTTGTTTGTCGGTGCGGAAATGAGTAGCTATTATCTTGTAGTTTTCATATCCTTCAATTTCTTTAAACTTTAATTTATTTCCCGGCATTGTTAAATCTGAAATCTCTTTGGATGGAAACTTATGTTTTATATTTATAGAGCATGCAGAAAATAATACCAAAGATAAAAAGATAATAAAGAACATATTTTTATTATTCATATGTTTAAAATTTTGTATTTAATTGGTTAAATGCAACTCACTATTATTGAATAATAGCTTATCAAAATGTTTTAATAATTATTTAATGCCGGACTTTTTATAAAAGCTTTATTTATGAAGGATGCATTAAAAATAATTATGAATAAAAAATCCGGCTTGTCACAAATCAATTTTAAATTAGAACAAGCCGGATGAAAGAAAGTGAAACCGGAATTTAAAAGCAGATGACAGCCTTAATAACCATATCCACCATTTCCGGAAACTTTTGGTGCAGATGGTGTAGATAAATTAACTACCGGCCAAATACCAGGTTTTGGTATACTTACACCTGTTGTTAATCCTCTTTTTGTATCGTTTTCACGATAATATAAAGGCCACCCTTTATAGGTCATCTGTTTTTTACCAAATACTGTAATCTGAGAAAAGTCAGCTTTACTAAAAGTTGAAGGAACAGCTCCCAACGGGGCTTCATAAATAGGCCAGTCACCATTATGAGCGGCATTCGCACTGGTAAATGCTTTTGTATAGTTATTTACGTTAGCGCTATCTTTAACAAAACGGTAAAGAGTTCTTCCATATGCATCTGTTAAATACGATGTTAACCCGGTTCCGGGAGTATAATCTGAAAGATATTTTACACCATCAAGACCTACTAATTGATTAACAGCTAACATTACTGAGTAGTCAGGCTTTGCAACAAACCACACATTTTTAACACCTTCTCCATTTACATCTCCTTTGGCATGATCATTAGCAAAATAATACAATGGCCATCCTTTGTAGGTTGTTTGTTTTTTTCCATCTGGACGAGTAATAACTCCAAAATCAGAAGCTTTTAAACCTGTACCTATATAAGGTGATGCGTTATAATATATAGGCCAGGTAGTAACACATCCGTCAACACAAGCTGACTGTCCATCTGCATCTTTAGAAAAGAAATATAATGTCATTCCCTTTTCATCAGTTAATATTTTACCTAATGTGGTATTTGTTTCAATATATAAACCAGGTTTTGGTGCAGGAGTTGTAGTTGTTTTTTTACAAGCAGAAAAGAAAACCAAACTTCCGGCAAGTAGTAAAGAAAATAATACGATTTTTTTCATTTTTTTAAATTTTAATGACTTAATAATTTTTAGTAACACTTTTGAATGCAAATAAACAATGGTTTTAAAGTATTTGAAAAACATTTTGATTAAAAAGACTTTATGCGTTGCTTAAGTGGTGATAATTATGTTTAAAGGCAAAAAAGATATGGCTGAAATGGCATTTTTACCGACTGAAATGGCAATAAATGCTACTAAAAAATAAACTTTTAAAAGAATAAGTTAAATAAAAAAGAATATTTATACTTTTAAGCATTATAAAATAATATTATATTGCCATTATTAGTTTAATCAACATTGACAAAATATTATGAATAAAGGTTCCTATTTCTTTTTTTTTATAAGTCTCGCTTTTGCTTTGGGAATTACTTTTGCAATTGGTTATTTTAGTTTTCATTATGTTTATAATATTACCCGGAAAGAAATTATCGACAGCCGCATTGAAGCAAATAAACAAGAAGCTATACATATGGCACGGTTACTTGCCGAACAATTAAAAGAAGGGAGCTCAAAAAAACAGGTTATTTCTGAATTTCAAAAAAGTATACAATATACCCCAATTGACAAAGGTTTTGAATGTATGTTTAACCAAAATGGAGTACAACTTTGTCATCCGGATCCCGACAAAATAGGACAAATAATTGATAGTACTAACTCCGTTATAAGTCTTATGAACAATGAGCGACATAAAGAAAATTTTGAGAATGTATTAAAAACAGGTAAACCCGGTGGCGGAGTCCGTTCCTTTTTACAAAAAAAGTTTACAGAAGTTATTTATGTTGCACCTGTAGAAGGTTCTGATTTAATGGTAGCAGTGCATGCTAACCTTATATACATAGAAAACCAATTGAAAGATTTCCATGAAAAATTGCTTTCAGTATTTCTCATATCCGGGTTACTAACTACACTGATAGTTTTTGTTTTTATCCGTTTTTTATTTTTGAATATGCAACAACGTTTTAAACTATTAACTGAAAAAGAGTCAAACATTTCAAAAAATATTAGAGAATCTCAGAAAGCAATAGCAACAAAGGAAACGTATCCTGGTGAACAAAATAAAAAACCTCAAAGCCGGCTTCTTGTTCAACAAGGAAACAAATTAGTTCCGTTATTAATTAATGAACTGGCTTATGCATATATTGAATATAAATTAACCTATTTAATAAATACAAAAGGGGAGTCTTTTACCAGTAATTTATCATTAGAAGAAGTTTATGAACAGCTAAATCCTGAAGAATTTTTTCGTGCAAACCGGCAATTCATCATTTCAATTCGTTCAATCGATAAGGTAGAAAGGTATGGAAATAATCAGTTGCGAGTTAAGGTTACCCCTCCGTTAAATAAAGATATTATCATTAGTAAATTAAAAATAGCTGCTTTTAAAAAATGGTTAGGTGAAAATTAAACTATATTTATTTTGAAATAAAAGATCTCCTTTTTCAAGAATTAATAATCGTTACCTTTGTTGAGATTATTTCGAGTTCCTTTACTTTTATTTTCAGGAAACAAATTAAAAACAGAAGAGGTTAATCCATTATGAATGAGCATCTGGATCCGTCAGGAGAATATTTAAGTTCAGCAGAAAAAGAAATTGAAAATGTACTGCGACCCGGGAAATTTAACAATTTTGCCGGGCAACCTCAGGTAGTAGAAAATCTAAAAATTTTTGTTCAGGCTGCCAAGCAACGTGGTGAAGCTTTAGACCATGTATTGTTACACGGCCCTCCGGGTCTTGGCAAAACAACACTTTCTTATATTATTTCTCATGAGTTGGGAGTAAATATTATCACCTCCTCCGGGCCTGTTTTGGATAAACCGGGAGATTTGGCAGGCTTATTAACGAATCTGGAAGAAAATGATGTTCTTTTTATAGACGAAATTCACCGGTTAAGTTCAGTTGTTGAAGAATATTTATATTCTGCAATGGAGGATTTCAAAATCGACATTATGATTGAAACCGGTCCCAATGCGAGATCTGTACAAATAACATTGAATCCTTTTACGCTTGTCGGTGCCACAACCCGCTCAGGTTTACTTACAGCGCCACTACGGTCACGTTTTGGAATTACCTCACGGCTTTCCTATTATGACACAAAAACACTTTCGGGTATTGTAAAACGGTCGGCAGCAATTTTAAATGTAGAAATTGATGACAATGCGGCATCAGAAATTGCCGGCAGAAGTCGTGGTACGCCAAGAATTGCCAATCTTTTGTTACGACGTGTACGTGATTTCGCACAAATAAAAGGAAATGGAAGGATAGATATTGAAATTTCTAAACATGCTCTGGAAGCCTTACATGTGGATCAATTTGGCCTGGATGAAATGGACAATCGTATTTTGACCACAATAATAGAAAAATTTAAAGGTGGTCCTGTTGGAATTTCTACTATTGCCACTGCTGTTGGTGAAGATCCGGGTACCATTGAAGAAGTTTACGAACCTTTTTTAATACAAGAAGGATATTTGATGCGTACTCCCCGAGGACGTGAAGCCACAGAGTTGGCATACCAACATTTAGGAAAAGTTAAAGACCCTGAGCAGGGAAAATTATTTTAACTTTTAATTCCTTCTGTTTTTACCATTTCTTGATTCTGAAAAAACCTGAATATAAAAACTATATTTTTGCAATAGATAAACAATTCCGATTGTAATGCCATTGTTTCAACTAAATAAATCCAGAATATCACTTATTATTAAAGAAGAAGCAGAACGTCTTGGGTTTGCTGCAACCGGAATTTCCAGGGCAGAATTTGCTGAAGAAGATGCTAAAAGAATGGAAGCCTGGTTAGAAAAAGGACACCATGGAGAGATGGGATATCTGGAAAGAAACAAAGAAAAAAGATACGATGCCGGTAAGTTAGTGGAATCGGCAAAATCAGTTATCACGGTATTATATAACTATTTCCCTGAAGAAGAACTTCCCGAAAGTACTTACTATAAAATATCGAAATATGCTTATGGAAAAGATTATCATTATGTTATAAAAGAAAAATTAAAAGAGTTATTAAAAAAAATAGAACTCGTAACAGGAGAAAGAATTGCAAGAGTTTTTACTGATTCAGCACCTTTATTAGACAGGGCCAATGCAAGAAAAAGCGGATTGGGGTTCATAGGTAAAAATACTATGCTTATAAACCGAAAAATTGGATCTTTCTTTTTCATTGGCCATATTCTTATCGATCTGGAATTAACTGAAGATAAAGAAACTACAACTAATTTCTGTGGCAGTTGTACAAAATGTATTCAGGCTTGTCCTACAGAGGCTTTAAAGCCATTCGAGTTAAATGCCAATAAATGCATTTCCTACCTAACCATAGAATACAGAGGAGAAAAAATTCCGGAAGAATTCAATGGCAAATGGAACCGGTGGATTTTTGGTTGTGATATCTGCCAGGATGTTTGTCCGTGGAACCGTGGCATCAAACCTCATAACGAACCTCTTTTTAATGCAACAGAAAAGCTAAAAACAATGAAAAAAACAGATTGGGAAAATTTAGATAAACCTCTTTTTAAAGCTCTTTTTAAAGGAACTGCTGTAGAACGCACAAAATTTAAAGGATTAAAAAGGAATATTGATTTTTTAAAAAAAAATAATACGTAATTTTGTAATATTATGGCATTAGCATTTACAAAACCGGTAAAACTGGGATTCCAGGCACCTGAGTTTCAGCTTATAGATGTTGTTTCAGGTAAAAAACTCACTTTTGATGATATTAAAGGGGAAAAAGGTACTCTTATTATGTTTATATGTAATCACTGCCCTTATGTAAAACATGTTATCCATCAACTTATCCAAATAGGCCGCGACTATATTCCTAAGGGAATAGGCATTGCAGCAATTAGTTCAAATGATGTAGAAAGTTATCCCGATGATGATCCTGATTTAATGAAGAAGCTTGCCATGGAGCTGGACTTTCCGTTTCCTTATCTTTATGATGAAACCCAGCAAGCAGCAAAAGATTATAAAGCTGAATGTACTCCCGATTTTGATTTATTTGACAAGAATAATAAATGTGTTTACAGGGGCCAGCTAGATTCATCAAGGCCCGGAAACAACATTCCGGTTACAGGAAAAGATTTACGTACAGCATTGGATTTAGTTTTAAAAGGAAAATCCATTCCTAAAGAACAAATACCCAGTGCCGGATGTAGCATAAAATGGAAAAGTTAACGATAAATTAATGTTTTTAAAGATTTATCTTAACATAAACTTATCATATTCGCACTATGAATTAATTCTATACATCTAATTATGAACTTTTCCAATTATAAAATTCTTCTGGTAGATGATGAAGAAGATATTCTCGAATTTCTTACATATAATCTTGAGAAGGAAGGTTTTAATGTAAACACAGCTTTAAATGGCAAAGAAGCTATTAAAAAGGCCAAATCCGAAATACCAAATTTAATTTTAATGGATGTTATGATGCCGGAAATGGATGGAATGACAGCTGTGGAAAACATTCGTCAAATTAAAGAACTAGATAATACCTTGATTGTTTTTCTTACCGCCAGAGCAGAAGATTACTCTCAGATTGCAGGTTTTGAAGCTGGTGCCGATGATTATGTTACCAAACCCATAAAACCAAAAGTGCTTATTAAAAGAATAATAGCTTTACTTAAAAGAGCTAAAAAACCAGATGAGAAAAATACAGCTTTAACATTTAAAGATTTGGTAATTGACCGGTCACGATATTTAATTTTTAAATCAGGAGAAAAAATTAACCTGCCGAAAAAAGAATTTGATATTTTATATTTACTGGCATCACGTCCAAATAAGGTTTTTAGAAGAGATGATATTTTTCATGAAGTGTGGGGAGATAATGTAATTGTAGGAGATAGAACTATTGATGTTCACATACGTAAAATAAGAGAAAAAATAGGCCTTGACAATATCAAAACCATAAAAGGAGTTGGTTATAAATTTGAAGAATAATTTTTTTAATGAATTATAATCCCAAAAATGTTTCGCTTTTTAATGCGTTATTAATTACTTTGTTTTATGATCTGTCTTATCTGATAATTATTCTAACTTTTTATCATTTTTTGTTATGGCCTCTTATTGTCGGAAGCATAATACTTTTTGTTTTTTCATATTTTATAATTCATTATTCCCTAAAGAAATTCATCAATAACCGGTTAAAAGTTATTTATAAAACTATTGGAAAAGCCGGACGGTTTAATAAAAACCAATACTCCTCCTCCCGGACTGATGATGTTCTGGATATCGTAAATCAAATGGTGTTGGAATGGCGAGATGAGCAGCAAAAAAAAATTATGGAGTTACAAAAAATGGCAGAATACAGAAGAGAATTTTTAGGCAATGTCTCCCATGAATTAAAAACTCCCATATTTAATATTCAAGGATATATTCTATCTCTGTTAGATGGAGGGTTACAGGACGAAAAAATTAATGTGAAATTTCTGGAAAAGTCTGAAAAAAGCATCAACAGAATGATTGCAATTGTAGAAGATCTTGAGGAAATATCCCGATTTGAATCGGGAGAATTAAAGTTACATGAGGAAAATTTTGATATGCTAAATTTAACCCGTGAAATTTCAGATTTTTTAGAAGTAAAAGCCGACAAATACAATACATCTATTATTATTAATGAAAATTCTTTTAAAAGTGTAAAGGTAAAAGCCGATAAAAAAAGAATTCGTCAGGTATTAATTAACCTTATTGATAACGCCATTAAATATGGGCCTCAGGAAAAAGGTAAAATAAATATTTCTTTTTACGATTTTCACAATAATTATCTTATTGAAATAAGTGATAATGGAATTGGCATTCCTGAAAGAAGTTTACCACGCGTTTTTGAGCGTTTTTTCCGTACCGACAAAAGCAGGTCCAGGGATAAAGGGGGTACCGGATTAGGTTTAGCTATTGTAAAGCATATTATTGAAGCCCACAGGCAAAGTATTAGTGTACGGAGTAAAGTAGGTAAAGGCACTACATTCTCATTTACTTTAAAAAAAGCAAAATAACAAAAAAGTCTTACTACAGTTTTTCTGCAACTAATACATTATTAAACGTATAAAAATTATCTATTGCCAGACCCTCAAGCCATTGTTTTTCATTATTTTCTGATAAAATTAAAGGCATTCTTTTTTTTGAATTATGAATTTCAGCCATAAAAGAGTTTGCCGGTATTGTAACAATAGTATAAGAATGTATAATTTCTCCAGTTTGTTTAGACACCCACTCGGACCATAACCCACCAAAAGAGAACAATTGATTTCCGGGAATGCTGATTCGGTATTTTTGCTTATGTTTTCCTTTTGAGTCCAGCCATTTCCACTCATAAAAACCATCGGCAGGAATCAGACACCTGTTAGCAACTGCCTGTCGAAAAGAAGGCTTTTCCATCAAAGTTTCAATTTTGGCATTTAAAGTAAATTTCTTAATGGAATCATCTTTTGCCCAAAATGGTATTAATCCCCACTGAAAAAGCGAAATCACCTTTGGATGCTGATTTGTAATAACAGGATTTTCAGGAAATTGAAATCCATTAATTTGATGTTTTGAAATATATTTTTGTCGTTGAAGAAATTTAGCTTTAAATCTTTTTTCTATTTCTGCTGCCGGATGAGCCAGTTGATAATAATAACACATATAAAAATATTGATTTATGCGAAGGTAATAAAACCATAAAACTTTTATTAATAAAAAGTTTTTTAGTACATTTGCCGGCTCAAAAGTTCTTTAACTTTTAGCCCGGATGGCGGAATTGGTAGACGCGCTGGTCTCAAAAACCAGTGAGGTAACACTCGTGCCGGTTCGACCCCGGCTCCGGGTACAAAAAGAGGTTGTCTGCAACAGATAACCTCTTTTCTTTTTCCCTAAAAATTCATAAAACAAACTTTTCCGCTCTCTATCTTTTACATCAATATGTATCTTTGCACTTTACAAAACTTATCATTTCTTAGGTATGAACCAAAAAAAATATTATAGATTTCTTCCAATTGCTTTTTCATTAGTTTTAATTGCCGGTATTATATTAGGTTTTTTTATTGAAAGAAATCAATCTTTTGATCGTTTTAGAAATTCTATTATTTCCAATCGCAATGCCAATTACAAAAAAGTTGATGACATTATAAACTATATTGACAATAACTATGTAGATTCAGTAAATCAGGATCATTTAGAGACAGATGCTATAAAGGGAATGTTAAATGATTTAGATCCGCATTCCATGTATATTTCTGCAGCTGAATTCCATCAAATTAACGATCCTTTACTGGGTAGTTTTGAAGGAATTGGAATCAGCTTTCGCATTGAGAAAGATACGATTATGGTTATTAGCCCTATTCCCGGAGGCCCATCGCAAAAGGCCGGGTTAATGGCAGGAGACAGAATAGTAGATGTTAATGATACCCTCATTGCCGGAACAGGAATTACCAACACTCAAGCTATTCATAAACTAAAAGGCCCTAAAGGAACAAAAGTAAAAGTATCTGTTTATAGAAGAGGAGTTCCTAAACTCATTAATTTCACTATTACACGCGGCATTATTCCAACATACAGCCTTGATATTGCGTATATGGTAAACAAAAACCTTGGATATATTAAGTTAAATAAATTTTCAGCTACCACGTATAAAGAATTTGACAAGGCGGTAAAAAATCTTAAAGAAAAAGGAATGAAAAAGCTTATCCTCGATTTACGAGGAAATCCGGGTGGCTACCTTGGAGCAGCAATTAATGTAGCAGATGAGTTTTTACCACAGGGGAAATTAATTGTTTACACTAAAGGGCTTCACCGGCCAAAATCATTTGCTTTTGCAACCAAAAAAGGACAATTAAAACATACTGATGTAGCCGTTTTAATAAATGAAGGAACAGCCTCTGCTGCCGAAATTGTTACCGGTGCTTTGCAAGATAATGATGTAGGAATAGTTATTGGAAGACGTTCTTTTGGAAAAGGTTTAGTTCAGGAACAAATTAAACTACCCGACCATTCTGCACTTCGCCTTACTGTTGCCAGATATTATACACCAACAGGAAGATGTATTCAGAAACCTTATAAAAAAGATGATTTTAAAGATTATTATTCTGAGGCTTATCGCCGATATACAGATGGAGAATTGATTAATAAAGACAGCATTCATTTTAACGACTCATTAAAGTTTACTACTCCAAAAGGAAAAATAGTATACGGAGGCGGAGGCATTATGCCTGATGTTTATGTTCCTTTACAAATAGATACTGTTCATTCTTTCTATAATATTCTTGCCAATAAAGGTTTAATTTATCAATTCGCATTCGATTATACAGATTCACATCGGCCACAGTTAAGAAAATACAAAAACTTTAAGTTCTTTAACCAGAATTTTCATATGACCAATGCATTATATAATAAACTGGTTAAATATGCAGCAGAAAAAGGAATAAAAGAAAGTCCGGAAAAAGTAAAGGCTTCAAAGCAAAAAATAGAGATTCTTTTTAAAGCGTATGTTGGAAGAAATATTTTGGATGAAAAAGGGTTTTATCCTATTTATCATAAAATAGACAACGTATTTAAAAAAGCTGTTGAGGTTATGAATAAAAGAAATGTTAAGCGTTAATTTTATCTTTCAATATTCGAATAGCTTCTGAAACAATAAATTGCTCATCCTGCTTCATCATACAATTAAAATGCCCTTTAGGACATTTTTCAAATCCTATTTTGCTGCAAGGACGGCAGGAGAGGCCTTTCACTTCAGCAATTACAACGTTTTCAGGAGTATCAGGCTCGTAAGGGTACATTCCAAATTCAGGTATAGTATTTCCCCAAATACTGATAATTGGCTTTCTAAATGCTGCTGCAACATGCATTAACCCAGTATCATTAGTTATAATTAAAGCTGCCTGACGTACTAATGAGGTAGATTGATGAAGAGAAAAACTTCCACAAGCATTCATTACATGAGGATGACTAATTTGTTTTTTTATTTCTTCTCCAGTACTTTTATCTTCAGGGCCACCAAGCAAAACAACAGGAATAGGTAATTGATTAATTATTGATACTATTTTTTCTACCGGTAACATTTTAGTTTTATGTTGACCCCCTATTACAAACCCAATAAATTTATTACCATTTAAAACCGGATATTTATCAAGATTTACGAATGCTGATTCAGGAGTAAAATAATCAAGACCCTTCAAATCGTTTTTTACACCCAGTTTTTTCACCGCCTCAAAATATCTGTCAACAATATGTATTTTTGGCAAAGTATTAATTTTAAAATTAACGATTAGCCATTTTTGCAAATTAATTTTAGGAAAAGTATACCGTGGTATTTTTAATCGTCTATACACATTGTATGACCGGATGTTTTTCTGTAAATCAATGATATAATCAAATTCCTCATTTTTTAACAGCGGTATGATTTCTTTTTCGGAAACATCAAAAACATGAACCTTATCAATATAAGGATTTGAATCGTACAATAGTTTATATTTAGCTTTGGAAAGTATATGTAATTGGCAGTTTATCTGTGTTTTAAGAGCCCTGATAATTGGACTTACCAGTACAATATCACCAATAGAACTAAATCGAATAAGAAGAATTTTTTTCAAAAGATTTTCTTTTCTACAAAACTAATGAAATCTATTTTTAAATATCAATTTCAAACAAATAAAACTATTATTTTTATCATAAGACAAATTGTCATAAATATTTGTACATGGTGATAGTATCAGAACGATTGAAATTTTATACTTTAGCCCTAAAATCACAAATAAAAGAATTCGACCTTCATGAAATATTTAAGGGAAATAGGAGAATATGTCCTTTTAATGATTCAAACATTAAAAAAGCCGGAAAAATGGTTTATTTTTCGACGGCAATTAGTTGTTAATTTTAAACAAATTGGAACTGAATCAATAGGAATTGTTGCTATTATATCATTTTTCCTGGGAGGTATTGTAGCCATACAGCTGGCTTATAATATAGACTCCCCTTTTATTCCAAAATCTATAATAGGATTTTCAACACGAACAATGTTAGTTCTTGAAGTCTCACCTACTTTGCTAAGTATGATACTAACAGGAAAAGTTGGCTCACGCATTGCCTCTGAAATTGGAACAATGCGAATTACAGAACAAATAGACGCATTACGGGTAATGGGAGTTAACCCTGCGAGTTATTTAATTTTACCTAAAATTGTTGCTTCAGTATTGTATTTTCCTGTATTAGTTATTTTTTCAATTTTTTTGGGTTTAATGGGAGGATATGCAGCAGGAGCTATTACAGGCCTGGTTCCTCCTGCGGATTACATAATTGGCGTTAGAGAATGGTTTGCTCCGTTTAATCTAGTTTATTCTATGATAAAAACAGTTGTTTTTGCTTTTATTATCGCTTCTGTAGCTTCCTACAAAGGATATTCTGTTAAAGGTGGTTCTGTAGAAGTAGGCCAGGCAAGCACAGATGGAGTAGTAACTGCTAATATTCTAATAATTATTTTTGACCTTATTCTTACTCAAATGTTATTAACATGATAGAGGTAAAACATTTATATAAAAGTTTCGAGGGGGTTCCTGTATTAAAAGATATCAATACAGTTTTTGAAAAAGGAAAAACCAACTTAATAATAGGGCAAAGCGGTTCGGGTAAAACAGTTTTAATGAAATGTTGTATAGGTTTATATGAACCGGAAAATGGTGAAATATTATACAATGGCAGAAAATTTAACAACGCTTCCGAAAAGAAAAGAAAAAATATTAGAGAAGAAATGGGGGTTTTATTTCAGGGAGGAGCTCTTTTTGACTCGTTAACTGTTGAGGAAAATATAATGTTTCCTTTAAATATGTTTACAAAAATGACCCTTAAAGAAAAAAAAGAACGGGTTAATTATGTCCTCGAGAACGTCAATTTAAGCGGAACCAATGAAAAATTTCCTGCAGAATTAAGCGGAGGTATGATGAAAAGAGTTGCTATTGCACGAGCTATTTCACTAATGCCCAAATATTTATTTGCTGACGAACCTAATTCCGGTCTTGACCCTAAAACTGCTGAAAGAATAGATCAGCTATTACATAGCCTTACTAAAAAATTTAATATGACAACAGTTATTAATACCCATGACATGAATTCTGTTATTCAAATTGGAGAAAATATTTCTTTTATTAATAAAGGTAATTTATGGTGGGAAGGAACCAACAAAGAGATATTCCATACTAATAACCCTGAATTAAACGACTTTGTTTTTTCTACAGAACTTACCCGGAGATTAAAAGAATAGCTTTTAAATCTTTTTAACCTTCATTACCATTAATTCTTTTTATTTTTGCAATTACATTTATATTATGATTTATATAACACGAAGAGAAAGATTCAATGCTGCCCACAGGTTATTTAAACCTAACTTTTCTGATGAAAAAAACATGGAAATATTTGGGAAGTGTTCTAATCCAAATTGGCATGGTCATAATTATGATTTATTTATTACTGTAAAAGGTGAAGTAAACCCGGAAACGGGGTTTTTAGTAAACCTAAAAACTCTAAGTAAAATTATAAGAGAAAAGATTATTGAAAAAATAGATCATAAAAATATAAACCTTGAAGTTGATTTTATGCAAAATAAAATGGCTTCTACAGAAAACCTTTCCATTGCCATTTGGAATGAATTAGAACCTTATATCAATAAGTTAAACTGTAAGTTACATTGTGTTAAAGTATATGAATCAGAAAATAATTTTGTTGAATATTTTGGATAAATTATTTGGCACTTTTTTTGTACATAGATAAACTTAAATTACTTTTAAAATGGATAAACCAAAACCGATGTTGGATTACGAAAGAATCGAAACATATGCTCCGGAAAAACTAGAAAAATTAAGATATCATTATAAAGAAGTTTTAAAATTAATAGGTGAAGACGCTGAAAGAGAAGGCTTACTGGACACACCTTTAAGAGTTGCTAAATCAATTCAGTTTTTAACTCAGGGATATGACCATGATCCGAAGGAAATTTTATTATCTGCAAAATTTAAAGAGGATTATAAACAAATGGTTATTGTAAAAGATATTGATGTTTTTTCTATGTGTGAACACCATATGATTCCTTTTATAGGTAAAGCTCATGTTGCATATATTCCCAACGGTTATATTACAGGGTTAAGCAAAATTGCCAGAGTTGTAGAAGCCTACGCACGCCGCTTACAGGTTCAGGAACGGTTAACAACACAAATTAAAACCGCAATACAGGAAACATTAAATCCATTGGGAGTAGCTGTTGTTATTGAAGCCCGGCATTTATGTATGGCTATGCGTGGTGTACAAAAACAAAACTCTGTTACTACCACTTCTGATTTCACAGGAGCTTTTGAAAGAAAGGAAACAAGAGAAGAGTTTATTCATTTAATTTCTTCTCATTTATCTTAAAAAAATGTATAATCATTAAAATTTAAAATAAAATGAACGAAAAATTCATAGAAAAAAGAACAGAAACATTACCTGTTGCACAAACATTTCTTGCCGGTGTATTCGGCTGGATGTTTCTTGCATTGGCTATAACAGCAGCAACAGCATGGGTAACAGCCTCGAGCCCGCATTTTTTATCATTAATGTATAACGCTAAAGGAGGAATGACATTACTAGGTTGGGTGATTATGCTGGCTCCTCTTGGATTTGTTATATGGATGTCAGCAGGCATTCGAAAACTTTCGGCATCTTCTATGGTGTTACTATATATAGCATTTTCAGTATTAATGGGGTTAAGTCTTAGTTTTGTGTTTCTTGCATATACAGGCACCTCTATTGCAAGGACTTTCTTAATTACTTCAGGAATGTTCGGTGTGATGGCCGTAGTTGGATACACAACAAAAACAGATTTAACCAAGTTCGGTAGTATAATGTTTATGGGTTTAATAGGAATTATTATCGCAATGGTAGTTAATTTCTTTCTTCATAGTTCCGGACTGGAATATATTATCAGCTTTTTAGGTGTATTAATATTTACCGGATTAACGGCTTACGATGTACAAAAACTTAAAAGAATAGGTTCCGGAGCAATAGAAGGTGTAGAAAACACCCGTAAAATGATTATCATGGGAGCATTAACCCTTTATCTTGATTTCATTAACCTGTTTTTATTTTTACTTAGATTTTTTGGTAACAGAAGATAAAAATCAAAAATTAACCCTTAAAATAAAAGTATGATTGCATATGTTTTTCCCGGACAGGGAGCGCAATATATTGGAATGGGAAAAGATTTATATGATAAATCATCTAAAGCAAGAGATTTATTTCATAAAGCCAACAATATTTTAAAATTTAAGATTACAGATATAATGTTTGAAGGTACTGAAGAAGACCTTAAAAAAACAGCCGTTACCCAACCGGCTATTTTTCTTCATTCTGTAATTTTAGCTAAAATGATGGGTGATAATTTTAAACCTGATATGGTTGCCGGCCATTCTCTGGGCGAATTTTCAGCTTTAGTTGCTAACCAAACCCTGACTTTTGAAGATGGGTTAAAATTAGTTGCTAAAAGAGCAGATGCAATGCAAAAAGCATGTGAATTAGAACCTTCAACAATGGCCGCTATTCTGGGGTTGGAAGATGAAGTTGTAGAAGAAATTTGCCAAAGTATTACAGATATCGTTGTTCCGGCAAATTATAACAGTCCCGGACAATTAGTAATATCAGGTACCGTAAATGGTGTTAAACAAGCTATTGAAAAAGCAAAAGAAGCCGGTGCTAAAAGGGCAATACCATTAAAAGTTGGTGGAGCTTTCCACTCTCCATTAATGGAGTCCGCAAGAGTTGAATTATCAGAGGCTATAAACACCGCTAAATTTGAGCGAGGTATTTGCCCTATTTATCAAAATGTAACAGGCCAGTCCGTAAAAGACCCTCAAATTATTAAAACCAATCTCATTTCACAACTTACCTCACCGGTACGCTGGACACAAATAATGAAAAATATGATTGCAGATGGTGTTAAAGAAGTTATAGAGGTGGGGCCGGGAAATGTACTTCAGGGTCTTTTTAAAAAAATAGATAAAAAAATAGTAACCCATAGTGCTTCATTATAAAACATAAAAAAAACGAGATTATTTATATTGATAATCTCGTTTTTTTGTTGGTGGGACAATAAATAACGTTATTTATTATCTTTTATATTCTCCACCAATTCAAAATCAAGTTGACGATGTACTAAATCCACTTTTTTAACTAAAACTTTTACCTTATCACCCAGACGTAGTTTCTGTCCATATTTTTTCCCAACAATCTGATAATTATCTTCATCAAGATAATAATAATCATCTTTCATATCGTTAAAACGTATAAGACCTTCGCTTTTACTTTCTATCAATTCAACAAAAATTCCCCACTTACTAACTCCTGAAATAAGACCATCAAATATTTTACCTGTTTTACCAAGTAAAAATTCAACTTGTTTGTATTTTATTGAATCCCTTTCTGCATCTGCTGCGCGTTTCTCCATTTCAGAAGTATGTTTACATATTTCCTCATAAGTTTCTTTATTAACTGATCCTTTTCCTTCTAAATATCTTTCCAGAAGCCTGTGAACAACTAAATCCGGATAACGACGAATAGGAGATGTAAAATGAGTATAAAATGGAAAAGCCAGACCGTAATGGCCAATATTATCTGTTGAGTAATATGCCTTTGCCATAGTTCGAATTGCAATATTCTCAACCAGGTTCTCCTCTCCCTTTCCTTTTACTTCTTGCAAAAGTTTATTATACGATTGAGCAAGTTTTTCGTGAGATTGAAGGCTTAAGGAATAACCAAGTTTACCAAGAAACTGAATAAAAGCGTTTAGTTTTTCTGGATTTGGTTGGTCATGTACCCTATACACAAATGTTTTAGCAACTTTATTTTTAGGAACCTTGCCAACATGTATTGCTACTGATTTATTGGCAAGTAACATAAATTCTTCTACCAAATGATTGGCTTCTTTAGATTCTTTTACATAAGTTTCTATAGGTTTTCCTTTTTCATCAAGTTTAAATCGTATTTCAGGAGTTTGAAAATTAATAGCACCATTTTTAAATCGTTTTTTTCTTAAAATAGAGGCCAAATCATTTAATTTTAATAATTGCTGAGAAAATTCCCCTCCATTTTCATCAATAATTTTTTGTACCTCCTCATAAGAAAATCTTCGGTTAGAACGGATAACAGTTTTCCCAAACCATTTATCAATAACTTCAGCTTTATCATTAATTGTAAAAATAACGGAAAACGTCAATTTATCCTCGTCAGGACGAAGAGAACAAACGCCATTAGAAAGTTTTTCCGGGAGCATTGGTATTACCCTGTCTACAAGATAGATAGAAGTTCCTCTTTTATAGGCCTCAGCATCAAGTTTTGTTTTTGGAGTAACAAAATGTGAAACATCAGCAATATGCACTCCAACTTCCCAAAGGCCATTTTCCAAAGGTTTTATCGAAAGGGCATCATCAAAATCTTTAGCATCAGCAGGGTCAATGGTTACCGTCCATATATCTCTATAGTCTTTTCTTTTCTTTATTTCGGAATCTGAAATATCAAATTTAATGTCTGCAGCTTCTTTTTCAACAGCATCAGGAAAAGAAAGAGGGAAATCATTATCCACAAGAATAGCTTGCATTTCCACATTGTTATCACCAGGTTGCCCAAGAACTTTTATTATTTCACCAAAAGGGTTATTGGCGTGGTCAGGCCATTCTGTAATATTTGCCACAACCTTTTGACCTGTTTTTGCATTATTAAACTTTTCTTTAGGAATGAAAATATCATATGGCATTGACTGACTATCGGGTAGAACAAACCCAAAATTCTTTTGTCGTTCAAAAATTCCGACAAAATGCATTTTTTTTCTTTCCAAAATCTCAACAATTTGTCCTTCTGTTTTATGATTTTTTCTTTTAGGAAATAATAAAACTTTAACATGGTCACCATTTAAAGCATGATGCACATTGTTAGGTGCTATATATATATCTTCCCCCTCTTCATCAGGTATAATATATGCTTTTCCTGTTTTTTTAAGGTCTACAATTCCAGTCATAAACTTTTTCTTTTTATCAAGTTTACTAATCTGATCCGGAGACAATCTGTATTTCCCTTTTTTAACTTCATTTAGTACCCTGTCCTCTCTCAATTTCTCCAAAACAGAATAAATCATTCGTTTTTCACTTTTATCCTTAATATGTAGGATATGTGCTAATTGTTTATTGTTAAGTGCTTTAAAAGGGTTTTCAATAAAAACACTTAATATAACCGAATGAAGGTTACTTTTAGGATATTTTGCTTTCTTTTCCATATTTTTCTTATTTATATTTAAATTGTGGAATTGCCTTAATTAATTTTTTAGTATATGGATGTTTGGGATGACTATAAAGTTCATCCGCATCTCCAATTTCAACTATATTACCATCTTTCATTACCATTATTCTGTCCGACATAAACTTTACTACTGACAAGTCATGAGAAATAAAAATATAAGTAAAACCAAAAACTTTTTTTAAATGATTTAATAAATTTAATACAATAGCCTGAACAGAAACATCAAGGGCGGAAACGGCTTCATCACAAACAATAAATTTAGGTTTTAATGCCAGCGCTCTTGCTATAACGATACGCTGCCGTTGGCCTCCGGAAAACTCATGAGGATAACGATAAAAAACATCTTCTGACAGCCCAACCTCTTTAATTAATTCTCTTGTTTTATTTATCCGCTCTGATTTAGTTGAATAAAGTCGGTGGACAATCATTGGTTCCATAATAGCATCACCTATTGTTATTCGAGGATTTAAAGAAGAGTAAGGGTCTTGGAATACAATTCCCATAAGCTTTCTATAAGGTTTTAATGCTTTATTTGACAGGCCTGAAATGTTATCATTATGAAAAATTATTTTTCCACTGTCAGGCCTTATCAATTGCAACAAACTTCTTCCCAAAGTAGTTTTACCACTGCCGGATTCTCCAACCAGCCCTAAAGTTTCACCGGGGAAAACATTAAAACTCAAGTTATTAACAGCCGTTAATGTTTCTTTTGGCTTTCCAAATATTGTTCTTTTTAAAACATACTCTTTTTTTAATTTTAATACTTTCAATAATGGTTTATGATTATAAATATGGCTTAATCTACGCTTTCTTTCTTCAACGCTTACTATTTTTGGTTTAATATCAGGGTAATTATAAAAGTCTTCCAGAACAGGTAACTTTTCAAATCTTACATCCGTTGGGGGATGACAAGCTAACAATCCTTTAGTATAAATATTTTTCGGCTGTTTAAATATTTGCTTTGTTATACCTTTCTCAACAACTTTACCTTTATTCATAACCACAATAAAATCTGCAATATTTTCAACAACAGCAAGGTCGTGTGTGATAAATAAAAGACCCATATTTTCGTCTTGTTGTAATTTTTTCAAAAGGACTAAAATTTCCTTTTGAACAGTAACATCCAAGGCTGTTGTCGGTTCATCGGCAATTAAAATATCAGGTTTGTTGGCTAAAGCCATAGCAATCATAACTCTTTGCTTCTGACCACCCGAAATTTCATGAGGATAGGTGTTAATTATTTTTTCGGGTCTGGGAAGCTGAACTTTCCGGAAAAGATCAATTGTATACTGCCTGGCAATATGTTTTGAAACCTTCTGATGCTTAAGTATTGCTTCCATAACTTGCTTTCCACATCGCATTACAGGATTTAAAGCTGTCATAGGTTCCTGAAAAATCATAGCAATTTTATCGCCCCTTAATTTAGAAATATCAATATCTTTTAAATTATTATTTTTTAAAGAAATTGATCCATTGGTAACAAAAATATTTCCCGGTAATAGTCCCATAATGCTCATAGCTGTCAGTGACTTTCCCGAACCAGATTCTCCAACCAAACCAACAGTTTTTCCTTTAGGGATTTCAAAAGAAACGTTTTCCACCAAATGCCTTGCCTCTGCATGCTTAGGTATTATCGAAACTGTTAGGTTTTTTACTATTAACATGCAATCAAAGGTAAGGCAAAAATTTTACTAAAAAATAAGCTTATATAAACTATTTTGACAAATAAAAAATTTTTATATTTGTACAATAACATTTATAAAATCATTATTAACCCTTTATTTAATATGAAATGCCCATGATTTAATGTTTCACCTTACCAATTAAGTATAAAAATTTAAACACATGAAAAAACTATCCAAATTATTAATCTTGTTCATTTTAGCGCTTTCTATTTCAAGTTGCGCAACCGTATTTGGCGGTAAAATTACCAAATATCAAAAAACAGAACCGGCTGTAAATCAACCTCCACGTCAAATCAGAGTTGGTGCATTAATTGCAGATATTGTATTATTCTGGCCCGGAGCAATAGTAGATTTTGCAACAGGAGCTATATATAAACCTGAACCAAAACAAAAAACAAAAAAATGAAAAAAATCATTCTTTTACTGTTTGTAGTTTTCACGTTTTCCAGTTGTGCAACAATATTAACAGGTACCAGAGATAATATCCAATTTAATTCTACCCCTGAAGGAGCTACTGTTTATCAGGATGGTCTTCCATTATGTAAAACTCCTTGTGAAGTTTCCATGAAAAGGAGCATTTATGAGCAATATGTTAAAGTTAAATTAAAAGGCTATAAAACAAGAGTTATAACTCTTGACAGACAATTTAATGTTGTAAGTGTTATTAATTTAGGGGAACTTTTAGGCTGGGCTATTGATGTGGCTACGGGTTCTATAATGAAATACAGCAAATTTGCCTATAATATTAAGTTAACTCCGGATGTTAAGACAAGTTTTGTGCATCCCAAAAAAATTGATATTAATACTAAAACAAAAGTTGTGAATGTCTATGTTGTAAAAGCACAACAATAGTTTTTAACAAAAAACGCCATAATTTTATTTTATAATTTATGGCGTTTTTATATTTATTTTTATTAATTATCTTCTTTTTCCTTTTTTTCTTCCGCTCTTATCCTCCTCTGCTACTTCAACATTAACACGTTGTCCTTTAAATTTGGCATTTTTAAAGGCTTTTAAAATTTTTCCGGCAGATTTTTTATCTACTTCAAAAAAAGAAAAACTGTCTTTTATATCAATATCTCCCACACGAATATCTCTATCATGAGTATAATCATTTATCATTCCGATAATATTTTTGGGAACAATGCCGCTTTTCTTACCAATATTAATAAAAAAACGGGCAAAATTATCACTTGACCTTCTTCTGCCACTGCTCTCACTGCCTCTTTCTCTTCTATCCCGTCCAAAGTCACCCTTTCTACCTTCTCGATTATCTCTTTTACTTTCGGCATTTTTATTTAAATCCGGGGCGTTTTTATAATACTCCAGAAATCTGTTAAACTCAAGAGAAACAAAATGCTTAATGATATCTTCTTTTGAAAGCCAGGAGAGTTTTTTGTTTACAGCATCCATGAAAGGTTCAATTTGATTTTCATCTACCTCAACATTTTCCATCCTGTCGATTAGGTTGAAAAGTTGTTTTTTACAAATTTCATCACCGGTAGGAACAGGGCGTTTTTCAAAAGTTTTTCCAATCATTTTTTGGATTTGCAAAATCCTGCTTTTTTCTCTATAATTAATGATAGCTATTGACACCCCTGATTTTCCGGCTCTGCCGGTTCTTCCGCTACGATGAGTATAACTTTCAACTTGTTCGGGCAAATTATAGTTAATAACATGTGTAATATTATTCACATCTATACCTCTTGCCGCAACATCTGTTGCCACTAGCATTTGTAAAGCTCCATTTCTAAAGCGACTCATTACATAATCTCTTTGTGCCTGAGAAAGATCACCATGTAAAGCATCAGCACTATAGCCGTCTTTAATTAGTTTTTCAGCCACGTCTTTAGTTTCCATCCGGGTACGGCAAAAAACAATACCATAAATATCCGGGTTAACATCGGCAATACGCTTTAAGGCAAGATATCTGTCTCGCGCATGAACAAGGTAATATATATGCTTAACATTGTCGGCACCGGCATTTTGTTTACCAACAGTAATTTCCTGAGGGTCATGCATATAATTTTTTGCAATTCGGGCAACTTCTTTAGGCATAGTAGCCGAAAATAACAATGTTCTTTTATCTACAGGGGTTTCACTCAGAATGGAGTCCAGTTCTTCACGGAAACCCATATTAAGCATTTCATCAGCCTCATCAAGTACTACTGTTCTTATGTTATTTACTTTTGCTGCTCTGCGTTTCATTAAATCCAGCATTCTCCCGGGCGTTGCAGCTATAATATGCGCACCCTTTTTCAGTGCTCTAAGTTGTGTTTCTATACTGGCTCCCCCGTATACGGGAACCACTCTCAAGCCATTAATATGTTTCGAAAAATCTGAAAGATCATTAGCAATTTGAATACAAAGTTCCCTTGTGGGAGTAATAACCAAAGCCTGAACATCAGGGTTATTAACGTCTATTTGTTCAATAATAGGCAAACCAAAAGCAGCCGTCTTACCGGTACCGGTTTGTGCCAGACCTACGATATCTTTTTCAGATTCTAAAACAATAGGAATAACTTGTTGTTGAATGGGAGTAGGTTCTGTAAATCCGAGTTCCTCAATCCCTTTCAAAAGGTTGGGCGAAAAGCCCATTGTGTTAAATGTCAAAATATTAAGAATTTTTAAATATGGTCGGCAAAGGTACGATAATTTCTATTAAGTAAACTCTTTTTTAATATTTGATCAATTAAAAAGGGATTACCTTAAAAATCAGGTAATCCCTGTGTTTATAATTTAAGCTAATAAAGTTATTACTTTTTCATAAACCGTTTAATAATAGTACTTTTTGAGTCTTGCAGTTGGATGAAATACAAATTAGCCGGGTAATTACTAATATTAACAGATATATGATTTGGTACATTACTATAATCTTTTTTATAAATTACCTTTCCTGTAACATCCATAATTTTAATCATAACATTTCCATTAAATAATTGATTTAGGCCAATTGTAAAAATACCATTTCCGGGATTAGGATACAAAGAAATTTGCTTTGCCAAATTTGAATTATTAATTCCTGTTAAACTTGGGGTTGGTTTTCCAATATTTGAAAAATCATTTTTATCCTTAACAATCCATTGTGAATTATCAGTATCCGTGCCGGCAGAAGATGGCCAATCTGTTGTTCCTATTTTTGTTATTGCTTTTCTCCACAAAGTATGATCCTTTGTTGCATTTGTTACTCCTGCAACATCCCATCCTGAACCGGGATCCATGTCAGGTTGCCCAATTTGATCAACCCATGCAAACGAAATATTGTTTATCACTCTTATAAGAACACGGGCATCATCACCATTAAAGCCCACAACATAAGCGCCTTCATTATATTTATACTTAGCATTTGCAACAGATGTTATAGCTGCATCGGCATCAATATTTGCAATTACATAAACATCTCCAGGCTTTAAAATTACACCTTTAGGGAAAGAAAACATATCAGAAGAAATATTACCATTATAGGAACCTAAAATTTTATAATTATCCAGGTTAATATCTCTATCAGTATTATTATATAATTCAAGGGCTTTATTATTACCGGAGCCTTCAATATATTCAGAGAAAAATAAGTCGTTTGTTGCCACCTTAAACGACCAGGACTTATCATTTAATCCGGAAAAAACTTTTCCTGAAACATCTTTAACAAAACCTGAGTCTATCTGGATATAATATGAATGGCCTTTAATAAGTTGAGGATTGGGAATAAAATAAAACCCTCCACTGGAGAAAGTAATTTTAGTACTATCATACTCCTCATAGAGGGAACCATCAGAATTATAAATATGTACCATTCCTTTTCCCGGAATAATATTGTTAGAAGAAAACTGACAAGTAATCGCACCTGTTTCAGGAAAATCAACCATATCAAAAGTAGGTGCCGTAGCCCTTATACCCAAAGGAAAAGTGTCTGAAATAAATACAGGTTGTACAATATCATGAAAAGATGTATCGGAAGCATCATATAAATAAATGGCCAATTTCTGATCTCCACCAACTTCTTTAGGAATATAAAATTTATATTTCCCCAATGAGGCAGATATAGGCTTCCAGTATTCTTTCGTGTTGTGGTCTAAGTCGCCTGTTATCATAAACCATGAATTATCTGTATAATTATAACCTCCTATTAAAACACTATCCACTTTGGAGGATGTCCATGAAAAACTAATTGAATCACCGGCGTAAACTGTATCTCCTGCTTGAGGTTTTGTCAAAGTCAGTTCTCTATTATCTACAATGAAAACAGGTGTAACCGATGCTTTAAAAGAAGTATCATAAGAATCAAATAAATACAATGTATATTTTCCGGTATCAGCTTCTACAGGAACTGGCAATTTATAAGTTCCTTTATCGGCAGCAATGGGCTTATCAATTATAAAAAATAATTGATTTTTTTTAAAATTATATGCTCCAACCCATAAACTATCAATGTTTGCAGAATTCCATTTCAGGAGCATTGTATCTTTAATAGAATAAGAATCTCCTGCTACAGGTTTTACAAAAGATAAACTGCGTGAAGCCGTTGTGGTAACAGCAACTACAGTAGGAGAACTTTGTAGATTTCCTGATGCATCATCAGAAACAACCCATATATCGTAAGCTGTTGACGGAGAAAGACCTGTTAAAACATCTGAAAATGAAACTTCAGGACTTGATACCGAGATAGTTCCGTGGCCTGTTATGCTAACTGAACCATAATTATTTCCGGCTTTAACCTCATCAGAAGTTGGAGTAGTACTACCTGTTGGAACAACAATATAATAAGCATTTCCTGACTCATTCATTTTAACATACAAAACTGCTCGTGTATCTTCAATAAAAGAAGCTTTAGGAAAACCTGTTGACCAGCTGGGAGGCTCGGTATCGCCACCGGCACTATAAGTATGTGTTCCCGGATTCATGTCTGCAACATTAGAAGGACGGGTGATGGTCCATTCAGAGGCCGTCCAAGTTGTATTTGGAGTTCCTATATTGCTGTTTCGTACAGCTTTACCATCTGTATACTCCCATGGTTTACCTGTACCATCTTCATCCAATACTCCATAAGCATCAACTAATGTACCGCTAACATTACCCCCTCCTTTATAAAGAAAGTAACCATCATCACCATTACCATTGACACTACTGTTTGTTATATTTGCATCAAAACTATACAGAGTAGCAAAATCTGAATAGCCTGCAATAACAAAAATACCATTTGCAGGTATAGTTCCTGTTAATTTTATTGAATCCACACTAGTTGGCTTACCATTAACCTGCTTTACAAGATAATAATTTCCTGCTTCCAGATCAATGGAGGCCGAATCAGAATTAAATAACTGAACAAACCGACCATGGTAATCATCCTTTGGATCGGCAACCTCTGAAATAATCAGAGTAGATTGGGCAAAGGTATAAAGCCCCAAGGTCATCAGTAATGAAAATACCGAAAACCATTTTAAGTGTAAATTTTGTTTCATGTTTAAAAATTTTAATTTGTATTAGGGTTAATTAAATAATATAATTTGATTGACTCTTACAAAGATAAGAATATTTGTGTTAAAAATCATATTTTTATAAGCTGTCCTGTTAAAACAACTTTAATTTTATGTTATTTATTCTAGAAAAAACAATGACTTAATAAAAAAAAGGATTACAACTATGAAGTTGCAATCCTTAATTTACTGTGTGGAGCATATCGGAATCGAACCGATGACCTCTTGACTGCCAGTCAAACGCTCTAGCCAACTGAGCTAATGCCCCAATAAGGGTGCAAAAATAAAAAAAATCTAATAGAATTAACTTCGGAAACTAAGTAAATTTCAAAAAGCATTTTTCCTTTCCGAAAAGAAATAATTTTTGCCGGCCGGTTTATTTTCTCTTTTAAAAACAGTTTGACAGAATACATAAGTATGTGTTTTTCATTCCAAATTCCTCTTTATTATTAACATCTATTAACCTATTTAACTATTCGTTAAGCATATTTACAATTAATTACTGATGTTATAAAAATCACTTAATAAATGAATTTTCAACTTACAATTCTCTTCCATTTTAACATATGGCAGACTAATTATTATAATGATAAGGCGTATATATTCATAAACTAATTAAGAAAAATAACAGGGATTATATTTTAAAGATATATATATTTACTACCTTTATTTGGTTTTTGATTTTTTAAATTCAATTTATAATATAATAAACTCAAGCATTTAAATTTAATAGAAATATGAAACGTCTATTAATCAATAATTATTAAATCATGGTAAGTTATATCTGACCAATGAAATACAAAATTATAAACAGATGAAAAAGACAATTTTATTTACAATGTTTTTATCCTTCAGTCTTTTGTCTGCCTGTTCGCAGCAATTACCTTTCCTGCAGCGGGCAAAAAAACTGGGTTTAGAATATGTTAAGGACGTTCCACTTTCGGGAGGAACAACCCGGTTCGACTATCAAAGTATTGATGAAAGAAATCGTAGGCTTTACATTGCGCATATGGGTTCGGATATGGTTACCGTTGTAAATATTGATTCTCTTAAAGTGATTAAAAATATTTATAACCTTCCCAATGTACACGGTGTTCTGGCTGTTCCCCGGCAGCAACGGATTTATGCTTCCGCCACCGGAAAAAATGAAGTAGCGGTAATCGATGAAAATTTACTGCAAATTATCGCAACTGTTCAGGTAGGTGATTATCCCGATGGTCTGGCTTTTGCACGCCTTCAAAAACTAGTGTTTGTTTCTGATGAACATGGAAAAACAGTTTCGGTTATTGATGCAAAACAGAATAAACTAATAAAAAAAATAGTTGTTGGAGGTGAGGTTGGAAACACCCATTATGATTCAATATCAGGACTTATCTACTCTGCTGACCAAACTCATAATCAGTTGGTAACTATTGACCCGCAGAAAATAAAAATCATCAAACGCACTAACCTTCCCTCTTGCCGGGGAGCCCATGGGTTTTATATCGACGAACAAACCCACTATGCTCTTATTACCGGTGAAGACAACGCTTCTTTCGTTGCTTTAGACTTGAATACCGGGAAAATTATAGCCAAAAACAAAGTAGGCAACTATCCCGATGTTTTGGCATTCGATAAGCAAAAACAACTCCTTTTTGTATCTTCAGAAAGTGGCGTTGTTTCAGTATTTAAAGTGAGAAAAAACAATATTAAAAAAATTGCAGAATCATTTTTTTATTCCGGAGCACATACCGTAAGCATCGACCAAAAAAACCATTTGATTTTTTTTCCATTAAAAAATGTTAAGGGAAAACCCGTTTTGCGTGTTATGCGAATATTATAAATTGAACCAGTGAAAACAAATATAGAGTGGCGCAGAACCTGTATTTCATCAGCTTTCCAGCTGTTTTCTTTATAAGAATACCTTTATACGTAATAAAAGTAATGGTGATGTTTCGCATATTACAAATGAATTCCGCATCTGAGGGAGAGATTTCCTTCAAACTTTTATCTTTTAAGACTTCAATCTGTCACAATACCACTAAAAAAAGATTTACTTTTACATTTTAAAATCTTTAAGTTAAGTTTTTAGTGTTATGTCAATATATAATTCTTCTATAATTAATTACACGGGAACATATACCGATATGTACCAACTTACAATGTCTCAAGTGTTTTTTCTGGATAAGAAAAAAGACAATCAAGTGGTTTTTGATTACTTTTTCCGGCGTTTACCTTTTAACTCGGGTTATGCAATTTTTGCAGGCCTCGAAAACTTACTGGACATTCTTCAAGACTTCCGGTTTTCAGAATCAGATCTGGAATTATTAAAGAAAAAAGGATTCCATGCTGAATTTATTAAATTTCTTAAAGATTTCAAATTTAAAGGAAACATTTACAGCGCCAAAGAAGGCGACCTTATATTTCCTACACGCCCTGTATTACAAGTAGAAGGCAATATTATCGAAGCACAATTAATAGAAACTATATTACTAAATATTCTTAATTTCCAAACTTTAATTGCCACCAAAGCCAGTCGCATCAGAATAGCAGCAGGAGAAAAAACACTTCTTGATTTTGGTTTACGACGTGCCCAGGGACCAGGTGGTTATTATGCCAGCAGAGCAGCATACATAGGCGGTATTGATGCCACCAGTAACGTAAAAGCCGGCGGCGACTTCAATATCCCTCTAACAGGTACAATGGCTCATTCGTTTATAGAAAGTTATGAAAATGAATATCGTGCTTTTTTATCTTTTGCAACAGCATATCCCGACAATTGTTTTTTGCTTGTAGATACTTATGATACATTAAACAGTGGCTTACCAAATGCTATCAGGGTTGCAAAAGAATTAGAAAAAACAGGCCACCGCCTTAAAGGTATCCGGCTCGACAGCGGCGACCTTGCTTATCTTTCCAAAACATGTAGAAAAAACCTTGATGAGTCTGGTTTACATTATGTAAAAATTGCTGCTTCTAATCAATTAGATGAATATATTATAAGAAGTTTACAGGATCAACAAGCTCCCATTGACTCTTTTGGTGTAGGAACCAGTCTGGTAACCGGTCACCCCGATGCCGCCCTTGATGGTGTTTACAAACTTGCTTTTTCCAATGGAAAACCTCAAATAAAACTTTCGGAAAATGTAAGTAAAATAACACTGCCATATCCCAAACAGGTTTACCGTATTTATGATAGCAAAGGTGATTTTACCGGTGCAGATGTCGTTACTATAAGAGATGAAAAAAAACCGGATATTATGCATCATCCTATATATCCCGGTAAATCTTTTTCGTTTAAATCGCTTGCAACGGAACCTCTGCTGGAAAAAGTTATGGAAAATGGCAAACGAATTATTCCTCACCGGACAACATCAGAAATTGCAAACTATAGTAAAGAAAGACTCTCAAAGCTGCCGGAAGAATATAAACGTTTTAATTACCCGCATATATATAAAATCGGACTCAGCACAAAACTCCTCAACGAAAGAAATAATCTAATTCACCAATATAAAAATCAATCTCCGGAAAACCGGAAAAATAATTAAACA
>WGGC01000137.1 GCA_015491905.1 Bacteroidales bacterium
AAAACATGGAGTTATATGAAGTTCCCGTACCTTAAACATCTTGGTAAAGAAAGCGGATGGTACAGAGTAGGCCCACTGGCCAGATTAAACGTTTGCGACTTTATCCCAACTCCACTGGCACAAAAAGCATTCGAGGATTTTAAAAGTTATACTATGGGCAAACCAAATCACATGACTCTGCATTATCACTGGGCACGGCTTATCGAAATACTCCACTCTGCAGAAGTCATAAAAGACTTACTTATGGATCCTGACCTTCAAAGCACCAATTTAACCACTTCAGGAAAAAAACAATATGAAGGAATTGGAGTAATTGAAGCCCCAAGAGGAACACTAATCCATCATTATCAAATAAATAAAGATGACTTAATCACTAAAGCTAATTTAATCGTATCTACAACTCATAACAACGAACCTATGAATAGATCCGTAAATGAAACAGCACATGCTTTTATGGATGGAAACGCTCAAATAACTGAACCAATGATGAATGCTGTAGAAGTTGCCATCAGGGCTTATGATCCATGCCTGAGTTGCGCAACACATGCTCTGGGCCAAATGCCTCTTGAAATTACAGTTAAAGGAGAAAACAATGAAATTATGGACTATAGAATAAAAGAATAAATAAGAATAAGTATGAAAAACAAAATAATCCGTTAAATGTAAAATTATAAACAGATAAATTTATGAAGAAATTATTGATTTATGGGTATGGAAATCCGGGGAGGTCCGACGATGGTCTGGGAATAAAATTGGCGGAGTTTGCTAAACAATGGGCTATTGAAAATAACAAGTGGCAAATAAATGTTGAAACTTCTTACCAATTAAATATTGAAGATGCCGAAATTATATCGCATTATGATTACGTAATTTTTTCTGATGCCTCCACTAAAAATATTGACGGGATACAGCTTTCTATTGTTAAACCTAAAAAGAAAACTTTGGAGTTTACAATGCATAGCATGCCGGTTGAATATATTTTATATTTGTGTAAACAACATTTTAAAAAGACACCTGTAACTTTACTGCTTCAAATAAAAGGAAAAGAGTGGGATACTAAAGAAGAGCTGTCTCCTACAGGAGAAAAAAATCTGAAGATGGCTATTGAATTCATAAAACATTTTTATAATTCTTTATATTCTAAAGATTTGAATAAACAATACGCAACATCAATGATGGAGTAATTACTTAAAACAATATTAATAGTTTTTAAACATGGCTTTATAAAAAATTTTGAATTAAAATATTAACCTCTCAATATAATGCATGAACTTTCAATTGTCATGAGTATTCTGGAAACGGCAAAAAATGAATTAAGTAAAGTAAAAGAATCTTCAATAGAATCTATTGAGCTTGAGATAGGATTACTTTCAGGAATTGAAATCGATGCCCTGAATTTTGCCTGGAAAATATCTGTTGAGAATACTGTTTTACAAAATGCAAAGAAAATTATATGCAGACCTGAAGGAATAGCAAAATGTACAATCTGTAACAAAAAGTTTAAAATTGATTCACTTTTTGACCCTTGTCCTTTCTGTTATTCATTTAATAAAAAAGTAATTTCAGGTAAAGAATTAAAAATAAAACGTTTAACTGTACTTTAAAAAAATGTTATCATGTGTTTAACTTGCGGATGTGGAAAAATAGATGAAATTTTAATCTCAAAACCTAAAAAAGTATCCAAATCAAATTTAATATTTGACAAAAAAAATCAATCCGTACAGGTTATTTCAAAACTTAATGATAATGATCATACCCATAATATATCAAATAAAAAGAATGAGAAAATAATTGACCTGGAACAAGACATTCTTTACCATAATAATAACCTTGCTGAAGAAAACCGTCTATATTTCAAAAGCAAAAATATTTTTACAATAAACATGGTTAGTTCTCCGGGCTCCGGCAAAACAAGTCTGATAGAAACCACTATCAAAGATATAAAAGATGATATTCTCATTGAAATTATTGAAGGAGATCAGCAAACTTTTAACGATGCCAACAGGATTGAAGCATTACATATTCCTGTTGTTCAGATAAACACAGGAAAAGGATGCCATCTGGACAGTCAAATGATAAAAAATGCATTAAAAACATTAAATCCTGCTGAATTCTCCCTTCTTATTATTGAAAATGTGGGTAATTTAGTTTGTCCTGCTCTATTTGACCTGGGAGAAAATAAGCGGGTAGTAATAATTAGTGTTACAGAGGGAGATGATAAACCTATTAAAT
>WGGC01000138.1 GCA_015491905.1 Bacteroidales bacterium
CCGTATTATTTTCCACGTCGAGACTTGACAAAGCTGCCGGGGAAGTTACAAGTTCATCGAATGAAAACGAAATATCAGAATTACCAAAGCTAATCCAGTAATAATTAGGATCATTGGATTTCCTATACTGCATAGACTTTCCAAAAAGTGCATTCACTTTAGCCGAATCACCTTTGGTGTCCATTATACTTCCTAACGTAATCCCGTTAAAGGAAATATTAGTAAATTCATCCCATGAAATAATGTTCTTGTTCTGATAATAAGTGTTCGTTTGGGAGAAACCTGTAAATGTTAGTCCAAACGTAAACAAAATTAATACAAATAATCTTTTCATATTCATAATATTATAGATTTCTCAGGTAATCATCACTCAATTAGTAAGAAATTACGGATATTTTGGTAATAACATTATTGAGATCAGTTTGGAAATAAAGGAAACTATCCTCATCCTTAATATTTATCCCAATTACATATCCATTTGCATCACTTTTCATATTCTTAAAACTTAGGGGGAAGTAAGACTTTAACACGTTAATATTATCTCCCACTTTTATATTATAAGGGGTAATACTATACTGCTTCCCCGTTACAACAAACCGCTGTACCCAACCATTTTCAATGGTAAATTTAACTTCATTATAATTATAATGATAGCCATGAATATTTTCCAATTCATTAAAGTGCGGGGTAATGGAATTCGGCTGTCCGTAATGTTGAATTAAAGAAACAGTATCCAGCTGTAATACAGGGATATTATTAATGGTCACATTATTATAATCAATTAGATTATCAGCATATTGTGAGCCCTGTGCCCGGGAAGCATTTATGCCAATAAAAAAAATCAAAGTAAAATAAATTATTTTTTTCATAACATTACTCCTGAATAAAAGTAAATATTGCAGGAAGCCGAAAAGCCGGCCCCCTGCTAAAATAGTTAAACTGACTTTTTAGTTATGCAGACTTAAAAGATATTTTGGTAATCTTTTTGGTACTTTGATCAAACTCAATAGATATCCATTCATCGTCTGCGTCTTCTGATAAAAATTCGATGGATTTGTTTCCATCGGTACCGGTTAAAATCTTAACATTTCCCAACTTATCAATAGAATCCCCAATATGAATAATTTTACTTTCGATTTTTACTGCCACTTTAGGGCTTTCAACTTCAAGACTTGACATACCCGAAGCCAGTTCATCGAAAGAAAACGAAATATCAGAATTACCAAAGCTAATCCAGTAATAATTAGGATCATTGGATTTCCTATACTGCATAGACTTCCCAAAAAGTGCATTCACTTTAGTCGTATCACCTTTGGTTTGCATAATCTTGCCCAAGGTAATTCCATCAAATGAAATATGCGTGAATTCATCCCATGAAATAAAATTCATATCCTGAAAATAAGAATTTGTCTGACCGTAACCCAAAAAGTGTATACCAATAAAGTAAAATAAGACTAAAAATAATTTTTTCATGATTATATTTTTTAAAATTAAACAATTTCAATTATTTACTGCATGGACTTTTGCCAGTTCCAGTCCCATCAAATTTTGTAGCAAAATAAGGTTTTGGATCAACAGCTTTCCCATTTACCTTTACTTTAATATGTACATGAGAAACGGAATGATGATGTTTTATTGCATCACCTAAATTCCCAGAATCACCTTGATAGCCTATAACATCTCCGGCATTGACATGCCCACTGACCCTGCCATCTTTTTGCATGTGAAAATAGAGGATATGAACAGTTTGATTATTAACCACACTGGTTACATCTACATAATACCCTGCACCTACAACTTTCCCATTTTTGTCATATTGAGTTTTTATTTTGGCCGTACCTCCATACATTGCATAATCAGAATTTCCGTAAGCATTTTTAATATCTATTCCATTATGGAACTTTTTCCCTTTTACACCTCCACATATATCATCCGGATCATATCTTGTACATCCAAACTCTCCGCCGTTTAAACCGGAGGCACCTAACTGCGCAGCAATTTCAGGATTTTTCACCGGATCTCCCGGGCAGGGTTTAGCGGTAATGTCTCCATTGCCATTACCTCCTGATCCACCTCCTGCTCCGCCGCCACCGAAATGGCCGTTAGACCCGCTGCCACCGGAACATGACCATTCAGTAATAGGCCGGTACGAGCCGTCTGAAAAA
>WGGC01000139.1 GCA_015491905.1 Bacteroidales bacterium
AAAATAATATTAAAACTACAATAGTTCATTGGCCTGATGTTAATATGCAACCCAATGCATTTGATTTAATAAAAAATAAACAAGTAGATTTGGTTATTAACATCCCTAAAAATCTTAGTTCGGAAGAGTTAAACAATGATTATATTATCCGTCGCGCTGCAGTGGATTTTAACATTCCGTTAATTACTAATGCACGTCTTGCGAGTGCTTTTATTTATGCTATTACACGGTATAAAATGGAGGATTTAATCATTAAAAGCTGGGATGAATATTAAACTAAAAAAAGCACTGCAATAAATACTTGTTCTGCAGTGCTTTTAAACAAAATTTTATTTTATTTGTTTTGCAACAAAAAGTCCCAATTCAAGAAGGCGTTTTGAATAACCATATTCATTATCATACCAAACCAGTACTTTAACCATCCGCTTGTTTACAACTCTTGTTGAAAGAGCATCTACAATACCGGAATGTTCATTGTTGATAATATCTGTAGAAACTAATTCATCATCAGAATAACCTAAAATACCCTTCATCTTAGTTTCAGCATATTTTTTTAGAGTAGAATTTATTTCTTCTACGGTTACATCTTTTTTCAGATGAGCAACAATATCTGTTATTGCACCATCCGGAACCGGCACGCGCAAAGCAATTGCATCCATTTTGTCTTTAAGTTCCGGAATAACCATTGTTGTAGAAATAGCTGAACCGGTAGTAGTAGGGATAATATTTACTGCTGCAGACCTTCCTCTTCTTCTTTTTTCGCGAGGTTTATCTAAAATAGCTTGAGTAGAAGTGTAAGCATGTACTGTTGTTACCAATGCATGTTCAATGCCAAATACATCATTGAGAACTTTTAGAGGTGGAGCAAGAGAATTGGTTGTACAAGAAGCATTAGAAATAACATTTTCCGTTTTTGGATTATAAACATTTTCGTTTACACCTAAAACAATAGTCTGGTCAGCATCTTTAGAAGGTGCAGAAATAATAACTTTTTTAGCTCCTGCCTCGAGATGTTTAGCTGCCATTGCTCTTTTAGTGAAAAATCCACTACATTCCAATACTACATCAATATCCAGATCTTTCCATGGCAGATTAGCGGGATCTTTTTCAGCAAAAACAGCCATTTTTTTATCACCAAGCATAATATATCCATCGCCGGAAACAACATCAAAATCAGGTTGCCCATGAACAGAATCATACTTTAAAAGATATACCAGTTCATCAATTGGTGCGATATCATTAACAGCAACAATTTCAATATCTTTGGGAAGTGTGTTCATATAATGATTTAAAACCTGGCGGCCAATACGTCCTAATCCATTTACTGCAATTTTTTTCATAATTTAAATTTTAAAAGGTTTATATAATAAATTAAAGTTTTCAAACTCATATTAAATCTATATCAATAAAACTAAAAAACTATCTAAGATGGTGCCAATAAGTAATTTTTATGTTTTATAATTATTAATCAGACGAATAATAATTTAGTATTTAATGATAGCATCTTTTAATATTTTCAGAATCCATTTGTAATATCACATCATTATCAAATACTAATAATTTATCATCCTTTCCGGGATAATCAACTTTACTTAAAAAATATTTGATTCCATTTAGTCGAGCTTCTTTTTTGTCATCGCTATGAATAACAACCCATGGTGCAAATGCAAAATTAGTTTTCAGGAACATTTCATTGCGGGCTTCTGTATAGGCATCCCAGAGGCTGGAAGCTTTTTGATCAATAGGGCTTAATTTCCATTGTTTTAACGGGTCAACTTTCCGGCTTTTTAATCGTCGTTCTTGTTCTTTTTTACTTATGTCCAAATAGAATTTAAAAAAGACCATATCCGAACTAACTAACAAATGTTCAAAATTTCCCACCTCTTCCAAAAAAAGTTTATGCTGTTTGGGAGTACAGAAATGCATCACCTTTTCTACTCCAGCGCGATTATACCAGCTTCTGTTAAAAAAAACAATTTCTCCGCCATGTGGTAATTGAGGGACATACCGTTGAAAGTACCACGACTTTTTTTCAATGTCGGAAGGCACTCCTAACGCCACTGTTCGTGAGTCACGGGAGCTTAAATGTTCTGTAAAACGTTTTATGATTCCATCTTTCCCGGCAGTATCACGTCCTTCAAAAATCACACAAACTTTTTTATCTTTTTCTATTAAGTGCTTTTGGAATTTAACTAGTTGTACCTGCAAATGGTATAGTTCTTTATTGTATTCTTTTTTCTTCATAAAATAGGTCTTTTTGTGGTTAATTAAAGTTGTGAATTATTCTATCTTAGATAGAATAATTCACAACTTGTAATAGCTTTATATACTTACTTAATATTATTATTTCCAGTAATATAATGCTCTATCACCCAGTTCCTGTTCGATTTCCATTAAGCGGTTGTATTTAGTCAGGCGTTCACTTCGGCTGGCTGAACCACTTTTCAGATGACCACCATCCATAGCCATAGCAAAATCAGCAAGGAAAGTGTCTGTTGTTTCACCTGAACGATGAGAATGAAAATGTCTCCATCCTGCATCGCGACACATACGAACTGCTTCAATAGTTTCTGAAACGGTTCCAATCTGATTTAATTTAATTAAAGAGGAATTAGCTGTTCCTTCTTTAATTCCGCGTAAAATATATTTTGTGTTAGTTACAAAAATGTCATCACCTACTACTTCAATTTTATCACCAAGCCGTTTTGTAAACTCTTTAAACCCTGCCCAATCATTTTCAGCTAAAGGATCTTCCCATAATACAATAGGATATTTAGCTACCCATTCCTCTGAAAGTTTTATAATATCTTCACTTGTCATTTTCCCACCTTTAGACCATTTTAAGTCATAGGTGTTTTCACCGGTATAAAAAGAAGTCGCTGCACTATCAATTCCGATACTAATATCCTTTCCGGGTTTATAGCCGGCTTTTTCTATGGCTTCAATAATAATTTCTATAGCTTCTTCATTACTTGCAAGGTTTGGTGCAAACCCACCTTCATCGCCTACACCTGTCGAAAGGCCTCTTTCTTTTAATAAACCTTTCAGCACATGAAATGTTTCGGCAACATAACGCAGTCCTTCTTTAAATGAAGGGGCTCCCAGAGGTATAGCCATAAATTCCTGAAAGTCCACGCTGTTATCTGCATGTTCACCGCCATTAAGAATATTCATACAAGGAACCGGAATACGCCGGGCTCCGGCACCACCTAAATATTCGTATAGGGGAATATTGGCAAAAATACTCTCTGCACGTGCAACAGCCATTGAAACTCCCAATATTGCGTTTGCCCCCAACTTTGATTTGTTTTCTGTACCATCCAAATCAATCATTTTTTTATCAATAATTGCCTGTTCATGGGCATGCATTCCCATTAATTCAGGGGCGATAATATCATTTACATTAGCAACAGCTTTCAGCACTCCTTTTCCACCGTAACGTTTTTTATCGCCATCTCGTAATTCAACAGCTTCAAATTCGCCTGTGCTGGCCCCCGAAGGAACAGAAGCATAGGTGTTTGTACCATCACTTAATTCAATATATACTCTAATAGTAGGGTTGCCTCTTGAATCAAGGATTTCCATTGCTCTTAAACATGTGATTTTGTTGTTTTTCATTTTAATTCCTCCAATAATAATTTTAATTTTTATAATTTATTACTTTTTACATCATTTAATATTGATCTTATTTCCTCTTTACTGGCAAGAGCTGTACCTTCCTGTAATGTTGTAGCTGTTCCGGCTGCAACAGCATATTTTACAGCCTCTTCATTAGTCATTTTATTATATTTAGCATAAATAAATCCTGCAATGGAAGAGTCACCGGCACCGATGGTATTTACTACATTTACTTTTGGTGGCATGACTGTAATTATTTCCTCTTCACTTACATAAGTTATACCCTTGGCTCCCATTGATACAATAACTGTTTTTACGCCTTTATGTACGATATCTTTGGCAGCTGCAATAATTTCCGGAAGTTTTTTTAGCTCTTTACCACATAATCTTGATAGCTCATGGATATTAGGTTTTATAAAATCAGGTTTTCCTTTTATTCCTTCTTCCAGGTTTTTACTATCGGAATCTAAAAAAACAAGAGCTCCCTTTTGTTTAACAAGTTCGATAGCCCGTGTATAAAAAGCGGGATTTGTATTTGGAGGAAGGCTTCCGTTAAAAGTAACCATCCATGGGTCTTCCAGATCGTTAATTCGTTCAAAAAATGCAGATAACTCTTGTGGTTTTACTTCAGGGCCTTTTGCATTAATAATTACCTGCTGTTTATTTTTTTCCAGATCCAAAATAATATTAGTGCGGGTTTCTTCCGATAATTTAACAGCTTCGGTATGAATACCTTCATTTAACAGTAAACCTTCAATTTCCATTCCAACGTAACCCCCTAAAAAGACCAATGCCTTATTTGGAACAGAAAGGTGAGTTAAAACACGAGAAACATCAATTCCCTTTCCCCCCGCAAACCGTTCTTCTTTTTTAACTCTGTTAGCATCTTCATACTTTAAATCATCCAGAAATAAAGTACGGTCCAAAGCAGGGTTTAATGTTATTGTGTATATCATGGTTTCTGTTTATTTATCCGAAATAAGTTTGCCATGCTTCTTCAGCTGTTTTTCCTTCAATGGTTACCGAGTAAATGGCGTTGGCCATTTTAACAGCTTCATCAAAAGAACGTTGATGAATATTTCTTCCGGTGCCATTACCTCTGGTGTTTCCAAGATGAATTTGATCATATAACTCCTGCAAAAAGTCTTTTTCAGCTACTTTGGCTCCTCCTTCGCAAAGTACGCCGGTGTTACCCGCAGCTTCCGTTACTTCTTTAAGTAATTTAACATCAAATTTACCATTGCTGAATGGAACTTTAAGCTTTACAAAATCTGCTCCCAGAGTTGCAGCCACCCCTGCCGCTCCTGCTATTAAATGAGGGTCGTGTTCGTCTTTAATGTATTTCCCTTTTGGATATATCCATAAAACAGCTATCATTCCTTCTTGATGAGCTTTAAAAATTGTCCGGGCGGCTTCCTGCAACATGATATTTTCATGTTCAGAACCTAAATAAATTGTATATCCGATACCAAGGATATTTAATCCCGAATAATTTTTTAAAGAGGTAACGTCTTCTATATTAAACCATAAGCGGGATATGGGTGCGCTTTCATCAACCGGAACAATATTGGTTTTGGAATTAAGCTTTACCAGATACGGTATTTTATTATACTGGTTTCCATAGCGCGAAATTAAACCCATCTGAGTAGCAAAAACTCCAATCTTAGCTTGACTGGCTACTTTAAATAAATGCTCGGGGTTAGCGTCTTCGTCAGCAATACCTTCTCCATAAAAATCTTTATTTAAGTGTTCTACTTTCTGATCTCCGGCAAAAAGCATAAGCCGATCACTACCACCGGTTGCTTTATTATAATTCTCCACGTATTGTGAAACTTTTCCTTTTGGAACATCAGCCGGAATAATTAAATTTTTCATATTCTGTTGTTTTATAAATAAAAGAATTTGTTTTATTAAATTATCTTATTCTTGATTTGTATCAAAATTAATACAAAAAACAATACATTTTTAACCATTTAAGATTCTGTAAGATAAATATAGATATTTTAACAAATTAGTTTTTATTTATATCTAACAATATTTTGTTATTTAATTATATTTGCATTAGTAAAGTTATTTTGAAAATTATATAAATCAGAAAAATAGTTAAACCTTATTTTAAATTATGAATGAAATTATCGCTGAACAACCAAAAGAGTTAAGAGAAGTTGTCTATAGAGCTCCTGCATTGATATCATTATATGTTGCTGCAAGAGTAGGAGAAGGACATCTTGCTTCATCAGAAATAAAATCCGTAAAACAGTATGCTTCAATATTAAGTCATCAAGGCCCGGATGATGTCCAGGATTATTATAAAGAAGTCAGGAAGACTATTGTAAATGACATTGAAGAGTTGGATCAGCAGTTGCCTGATGATAAAAATGAAAGACAAAAAGAAATTGAAAAACGGTTACAGCCTGTAAAAGCTTTTATTTCAAAACTTCCTGTTGAAACAGGTGAGGTTTTTAAAGATACATTATTGAGTTTTATTATTCACGCCAGAAATGCTACTGAAGATACTATGGTGAGTTTTGTATTGCCTTTTGTAATGGATGAATTGGTAAAACTTGAGGATGAAAGATTACAAAAGTTATTATAAATAAAAATATAATATTATTTTTTATTAAAACCGGATACTATGGAACAATTAAAAGTAGATGATGTAAAAAAATTAAATGTTGAAGAGGCATTTAAAAAATTAGAATCCTCTAATAAAGGATTAAGTTCTGAGGAAGCTAAAAAACGCTTTAGTCAGTTTGGCCCAAATTCACTACCGGAAAAACATAAAAGTGTGATTCTACGGTTTCTTGGTTATTTCTGGGGTCCTATTCCCTGGATGATTGAGATTGCCGCTGGACTTTCATTAGTTATTAAGCACTGGACTGATTTCTTTGTGATTTTTGCCTTATTACTGTTTAATGCCGGTTTAGGGTTTTGGCAGGAAATGAAAGCCAGTAGTGCACTGGATGCCTTAAAAGCACAGTTGGCCTTAAAGGCAAAAGTATTAAGAGATGGAAAATGGCTGGAAATTGAAGCCAAAGAAATTGTCCCCGGAGATGTGATTAAAATTAAAATAGGGGATATTATTCCTGCAGACATAAAATTAGTTGAAGGGGATTATGTAAGTATTGATCAGGCTGCGTTGACAGGAGAATCGTTACCGGTAAGTAAAAAATCAGGTGATATTTGTTATTCCGGCACTATTGTTAAACAAGGGGAAATGTTAGGTCTGGTATCCGCAACAGGGCAAAATACATATTTTGGAAAGACTGCGGGATTAGTTTCCGAAGCCGGAGCAACTTCTCACTTCCAAAAAGCAGTTATCCATATTGGAGATTATTTAATTTATTTAAGTTTAGGATTGGTTACAATATTAATAATAGTTGAACTTCTTCGTGGGGAACACTTTTTAACTTTACTTCAATTTGCATTAATTTTAACGGTTGCATCTATTCCTGTTGCCATGCCGGCAGTTTTATCTGTTACTATGGCCGTAGGGGCTTTAGTATTGTCTAAAAAGAAAGTAATCGTTTCCAGACTTGAAAGTATTGAAGAGGCCGCCGGTATTGATGTGCTGTGTTCAGATAAAACCGGTACTTTAACTCAAAACAAACTTACCTTAGGAGAGAGTGTATTGTTCGACGCTAAAGATGATCAGGAATTAATTTTTAATGCTGCTCTTTCATCTGAAAATGATACAAATGATGCAATTGATTTAACGGTCTTGTCTGGAGTAAAAGATAAAGATGCTTTAAAATCATATAAACTTAAAAAATATATTCCTTTTGATCCGGTAAGGAAAAGAACAGAAGCTATTTTGGCTAATCCGGATGGAAAGGAAATTGACGTTACAAAAGGTGCTACACAGGTAATTCTGGACCTTTGTAAGCCTTCTGAAGAAGTGAGAAAAAAAGCTGAGGAAAAAATACAGGAATTTGCTGAAGAAGGGTATAAAACGTTGGGTGTAGCAAAAAAAAGTGATGGTACACAATGGCAGTTTCTTGGAATAATAACTTTATTTGATCCTCCCCGGGAAGATTCTGCCGACACCATAAAACAAGCAACAGAACATGGTGTAAAAGTTAAAATGGTTACCGGTGATAATATTGCTATTGCAAAAGAAATATCCGGAAAATTAGGGTTAGGGAAAAATATACAAACTGTAACAAATATTTTTAAAACAGATCAGGAAATACAACATCCAGGAAAAAGAATTGAAAGAGTTGTTGAGGATGCAGATGGTTTTGCAGAAGTTTTTCCTGAGCATAAATATGGTATTGTTAAAGCTTTACAAGCCTCTGATCATATAACCGGAATGACAGGAGATGGTGTAAATGATGCTCCTGCCCTGAAACAAGCTGATCTGGGAATTGCCGTAAGTGGTGCTACAGATGCTGCCAGAGCTGCTGCTGATTTGATTTTGACACTACCGGGATTGTCTGTTATTATCAATGCAATAGCAGAGGCTAGAAGAATATTTGAAAGAATGAACAGTTATGCTATGTACCGCATAATTGAAACAATCCGGATTATGTTTTTTGTAGTACTGGCTATGCTGGTTTATAATTTCTATCCTATTTCATCGATTCTGATTATCTTACTTGCTTTCTTTAATGACGTTCCTATCATGACTATAGCTTATGACAATACATATTTAAGTAAAAAGCCTGTTCGATGGGATATGCATCGTGTTTTGAGCGTGTCAACCACTTTAGGTTTAATAGGTGTTGTTGAAACATTCGGAATTTTAGTCATTGCCAGGGATGTTTTACATTTAAACATTCATCAGATTCAGACTTTTATTTTCCTTAAACTTGCTGTAGCAGGACATCTTACTTTATTTGTTACCAGAACAAAAGGGCCTTTCCTAAAAAAACCTTATCCTGCTCCCATACTTTTATGGTCAGCCGTTGCCACAAAGATACTTGCAACGTTATTTGTTATTTATCCAATGGGACTTGTTGCGCCAATTAGCTGGGCAAATGCCGGTTTAATATGGGCTTATTGTATAGTATGGATTTTTATTGAAGATTGGGCCAAACTACTTGTTTACAGAAGGTTGGACCATAAGGGAGGAAAAGAGTATAATCGTTTTACTTCAATAATTAAACATCCTTTAAATAAACATATGGGTTAATAAGAAATAGCAAAAAGAAATAGAAAAAGGTCTGCAATATTTGCAGACCTTTTTTATATAAAATTTATAAACCGATATATTTATTCAGCTAAAACAAGAACTTTATTTTCTAAAACTTCTACCACACCTCCTTTAACCTCAAAATAATCATCTTCTTTACCTTGTAATATTTTTATAACTCCTTTTGTTAAAACGGATATTAATGGGGCGTGATTATCTAATATTTCAAAAGAACCATCTAATCCTGGAAGTTGAACAAGGTCCACTTCACCACTAAAAAGGGATCTATCTGGAGTAACAATATCTAAAGTCATTTTATTAGTTCTTAAATTAATGAATTAAGCTATTTTATTTTGCTTCATCCAACATTTTTCTTCCTTTTTCTATTGCTTCTTCAATGGTTCCAACAAGGTTAAAAGCAGCTTCAGGATATTCATCAACTTCACCATCCATAATCATATTAAATCCTTTAATGGTATCTTCAATGGAAACAAGTGTTCCTTTCAATCCTGTAAATTGTTCTGCTACATGGAAAGGTTGAGACAGGAATCTTTGCACACGCCGGGCTCTATGTACAGTCTGTTTATCTTCTTCAGAAAGTTCATCCATTCCTAAAATAGCAATAATATCTTGTAATTCTTTATTTCTCTGTAATATATTTTTTACACGTTGTGCTGTGTTATAATGCTCTTCCCCAACAATATCAGGAGATAATATTCGTGAGGTTGAATCAAGAGGGTCAACAGCAGGATAAATACCTAATTCTGCAATTTTACGACTTAATACTGTTGTAGCATCAAGGTGAGCAAATGTTGTTGCCGGCGCCGGGTCGGTAAGGTCATCAGCAGGAACATAAACAGCTTGAACAGAAGTAATAGATCCTCTTTTAGTGGAGGTGATTCTTTCTTGCATTATACCCATTTCGGTAGCCAGAGTAGGTTGATAGCCTACAGCAGAGGGCATACGCCCTAACAAAGCTGAAACTTCAGATCCTGCTTGTGTGAAACGGAAAATGTTATCAATAAAGAATAAAATATCTCTACCACCTGATTTTTCATCACCATCACGAAAATATTCTGCCAGAGTAAGTCCTGACAATGCAACACGTGCACGAGCTCCTGGAGGTTCGTTCATTTGGCCAAAAACAAGGGTTGCCTGAGATTTTTCCAGTTCTTCTCTATCTACTTTTGAAAGATCCCATCCTCCTTCTTCCATGTTTTTCTTAAACTCTTCTCCGTACCTTATAACACCGGATTCAATCATTTCACGTAACAAATCATTTCCTTCACGGGTACGTTCTCCTACTCCTCCAAATACTGACATTCCGGAGTAGGCCTTGGCAATATTATTAATTAACTCCATAATAATAACTGTTTTGCCAACACCTGCACCACCAAACAGTCCGACTTTACCTCCCTTTGAATAAGGTTCGATAAGATCGATTACTTTGATTCCTGTATAAAGAATTTCCGATTGAGTTGTTAAATTTTCGTATGTAGGAGGTTCTCTGTGAATTGGATATCGCTTTTTTGAATCAATATTTCCTAAACCGTCGATAGCATTTCCAATAACATTAAATAAACGTCCTTTAATTTCTTCACCGGTAGGCATACTAATAGGTGCTCCGGTTGAAATAACAGGCATTCCTCTTTGTAGGCCATCTGTGGAATCCATGGCAATGGTTCTTACAGTATTTTCACCTATGGATTGCTGAACTTCAAGGACTAGTTTTTCATTGTTTTTTTGCTCAATAATTAAAGCATCATAAATTTTAGGAAGGCTTTTTTCATCATCGAAAACTACATCGATAACCGGGCCAATAACCTGTGCAATGTGACCAATTTTTTTTTCGCTCATATAATCGTCCGTCTAAATGGATTTTTGATGCCGCAAATATAAAGAAATATCTACTTTATTAAAATCTTTAAGAGAAATTTCATTCATAAATGTTTTATTTTTTTTAAATAAGGTGTTTGAGGGCTAAAAGGGAGTACTTTTTTATAGTTTAATATACTTTCTTTCAAATATTAACAGCCACAACACCCCAATAGTTATAGAAGAGTCGGCAATGTTAAAAATAGGCCTGAAAAACACAAATCTATTGTCAGGACCAAACACAAAAGAAGGAATCCATGCCGGCGCATGTGTTTTAGCAATGTCGATAAGCGGGAAATACAACATATCCACTACTTTACCGTGAAGAAAACCTGCATATCCGTGTCCAAAAGGGACTAAAGTTGCTACAGAATTGAATGTGCTTTGTGAAAATATTAATCCATAAAAAGCACTATCAATAATATTTCCTGTAGCTCCTGCAAAAATTAAAGAAATACTTATTATAAAGCCGGTTTTTACATTTTTATTCCTTAATGTATATATATAATAACCTATTGCAATAATGGCAAATATTCTAAAGAGGCTTAAAAACAGTTTCCCCCAACTTCCTCCGAATTGCATGCCGAAAGCCATACCGTTATTTTCGGTAAAGTACAGGAAAAACCAATTTTTAAATATGGGAATACTTTCTCCCAGAGTCATATCCAGTTTTACATAAAACTTCAACGCTTGGTCAGCGATAAGCACCAGCAATATGATCCAGATGGATTTTTTTAATACAGACAACTTAAGGTGGTTTATGTTGTTCCTACCTTCTTTTATTTTTAGCCTCAATACTTAAAGTTGCATGAGGTACAGCACGTAATCTTTCTTTTGAAATCAATTTTCCTGTTTCACGGCAAACACCGTAAGTGCCGTTCTCGATACGTACCAATGCAGCTTCAAGATTATTAATAAATCTTCTTTGTCTTTCGGCAAGTCTGGCATTTTCTTCTTTTGACAATACTTGTTGCCCTTCTTCCAGTACTTTAAAAGTTGGAGAAGTATCATTAGTATCAGAATCGCTGTAGTTTGTATATGCTTCTGTAAGTAACTCAAGATCGGCCCTGGCTTTTTCTAATTTATCCAGAATTATCTGTTTAAATTCTTTAAGTTCTTCTTCCGAATATCTGGTCTTTTCTTCTGTTTGATTTTCTTTCATGGCCTTAGTTTATTAATGGTTCATACTGTAATTATCCGGCGAAATTTACAAAATAATCCCGTCGAATATTCAAAATTAAATGTGTTAATTCGATATTTTATTTAGTTTGATTTTTGCTTTGGCACCGTCAACAAGGTCAATCTCCTCATATTCATCACTTACACTGGCATCATCCCAGTGTAAATCAGCCAAAGTTTCTGTGCAAATATAATCTTTAAATTTAATAAATGCAGAATAAGTAGTGTTTTCCCTTTTAATTTGAAGATTTATTCGGTCAGTAACATCAAATCCTTTATCTTTTCTGATATTTTGAATTCTATTAACCAATTCTCTTGCCAGGCCTTCTTCTTTAAGATCCGGTGTAAGAGTTATATCTAAAGCTACAGTAAGGTTATCCATTGTTGCTACGCTCCATCCCGGAATATCCTTTGTGATAATTTCCACATCCTCAGGTTTTAACTGTATTTCCTGACCATCAATAGAAATACTTAAAAACCCTGATTTTTCAAGGCTGTTAATTTCTTCCTGGCCAAACCCGGAAATAATTCCAGCCAATTTTTTCATTTGCTTTCCATACTTTGGCCCCAATGCCTTAAAATTTGGTTTTATTTGTTTAACCAAAATATTAGAATCATCGGAAAGATAAGTGATTGTTTTAATATTTGTTTCGGATAAAATTAAGTCTTCAACTTCTTTTAATTGATTTTTAAACTGTTCATTCAGTACAGGTATCATAACTTTGTTTAGCGGTTGACGTACCCGAATATTAGCTTTTTTTCTTAATGAAAGAATCATAGAGGTAATTTTTTGTGCCAGTTCCATTCTTTCTTCAAGAAGCTTATCGATTTCATGCTCATTTACTTGTGGGAAATCAGTAAGGTGAATTGATATCTCATTAAATCGTCCTGTTACAGAATTTAAATCACGAAATAGTCGCTCAGAAAAGAATGGTGCCACAGGTGCAGATAATTGAGAAACTACTTCCAGGCAACGATATAAAGTCTGATATGCCTGTATTTTATCATCCGAATAGCTACCTTTCCAAAATCTTCTTCTTGACAAACGTACATACCAGTTACTTAAATGTTCAGTAACAAAAAACTGGATTGCCCGTGCCCCTTTAGTAGGTTCATAATCTGAAAACGCCTGGTCTACAGTTTTAATAAGAGTATTTAATTCAGACAATATCCACCGGTCTAGTTCTGAACGGTTTTCTACAGGAATTTCTTTTTCTGCATAGGTAAATCCATCAATATTAGCATATAGAGCAAAAAAAGCATAAGTATTATAAAGGGTTCCGAAAAATTTTCTTCTTACCTCATCTACACCTGTAATATCAAATTTTAAATTGTCCCAAGGTTGAGAGTTGGTAATCATATACCACCGTGTAGGATCGGGGCCGTATTTATCCAGTGTAGAAAACGGGTCAACGGCATTTCCCAGCCTTTTTGACATTTTATTTCCATTTTTATCCAGTACCAATCCATTGGAGATAACATTTTTGTAAGCAACAGAATCAAATAAAATAGAAGCAATGGCATGAAGCGTAAAAAACCATCCTCGGGTTTGGTCTACTCCTTCAGCAATGAAATCTGCCGGAAATCTATCTTTAAAGATTTCTTTATTTTCAAAAGGATAATGTAACTGAGCATATGGCATAGAACCCGAATCGAACCAGACATCAATCAAAGAAGATTCTCGTAACATTTTTTGACCGGAATCAGAAACTAATACAATCTCATCAACATAGGGGCGGTGAAAATCAAATGTATTGTAGTTCTCGCTACTGTTATTGCCGGGAATAAATTTATCCAAAGGGTTACTTTTCATAAAGCCGGCAGCAATAGATTTTTCAACTTCTGCTTTTAATTCGGCAGCAGAACCAATACATTTTTTTTCTGTCCTGTCTTCAGTAACCCAAATTGGCAGAGGAATGCCCCAAAATCGTGATCTGGATAAATTCCAGTCTACAAGGTTTTCCAGCCAGTTTCCGAACCGTCCTTCTCCTGTAGCCTTAGGTTTCCAGTTGATAGTTTTATTCAAGGCAATCATTTTATCTTTCATGGCTGTAGTTTTTACAAACCATGAGTCTAATGGATAATATAATACAGGCTTATCGGTACGCCAGCAATGGGGATAACTATGAACATGTTTTTCAATACGAAAGACTTTATTTTGTTTTTTTAGAGAAACAGCCAGGTCTACATCCAGACTGGCATCATCTTTTGATAATGATTCGTCATATGCATTTTTCACAAAACGACCTGCATATTCTGCATATAGCTCTTTATTAACTTGTTTTTCAACAAAGTCATTATCTAATTCTTCAAGTTTATAAAAGCGTCCTTTAAGATCAACCATTGGGCGCTTTTCGCCAAGTTTATCAATAAGAATAAGAGGCGCAATTCCGTTTTCTTTAGCTACTTTATCATCATCAGCACCAAAAGTAGGGGCAATATGTACAATTCCTGTTCCGTCTTCAGTAGTTACAAAATCTCCGGGTATTACTTCAAAGGCCTTCCCCATTGGTTTAACCCATGGATATAATTGTTCATAGGTGACTCCTGTTAACTGATTTCCTTTAAATTTATCAAGAATAACATAAGGTATATGTTTATCCCCGGGTTTATATTCATCAAAGGTAAGGGCCTTGTCTTTAGGGTTAAAATATACAGGCAGTCTTTCTTCGGCTAAAAGAACGGTTTCCGGAATCCCGGTATAAGGGTTGAATGTTTTTACCAGAACATATTCAATATTATTTCCTACCGCTAAAGCGGTATTTGAAGGTAAAGTCCATGGAGTGGTTGTCCAGGCCAGAAAATACACATCACTGTCTGTTTTTTCAAATAAAAACTCTGAAAGTTGATTTTTCACAACCTTAAACTGAGCAATTGCAGTGGTGTCCGAAACATCACGATAGCATCCCGGTTGATTAAGTTCATGCGTACTTAACCCTGTTCCTGCAGCAGGAGAATATGGTTGAATGGTGTATCCTTTATAAAGCAAGTCTTTTTCAAATAATTGTTTTAAAAGATACCATACTGTTTCAATATATTTATTATCAAATGTTATATAAGGGTGCTCCTGATCAACCCAATAACCCATTTTACGTGTTAAATCATCCCATAAATCTTTATATTTTAAAACCTCTTTGCGGCAGGCTTTATTATATTCTTCTACAGAAATCTTTTTCCCGATATCTTCTTTGGTGATTCCAAGCGTTTTTTCAACACTTATCTCCACAGGAAGGCCATGAGTATCCCAACCTGCTTTTCTCTCAACATATTTACCTTTTTGAGTCTGGTAACGACAAAACAAATCCTTGATAGTCCGTGCCATTACATGATGTATTCCCGGTGTTCCATTGGCAGAAGGTGGCCCTTCATAAAAAACAAAAGATTGTTTTCCAAGCCGGTTCTTTAAACTTTTTTCAAAAATCTTATTTTTTTCCCAAAAAGTATTTATTTCACTTCCAATTTTAGAAAGGTCTAACTGCTTGTATTCATTATATTTTTTTCCCATCAGATAATGTTTTGACTATATGTTATGAAAAAATTGGCTGCAAAATTAGAAAATTTCAAGGCAAAACACACATAAAAATTTGATTAACATAAAAATAAAAAGGAATTAAGAGCTGTTAATCCATTTAAATATAATTCCTTTAGTATAAAATTATCAATGTAACTTTCTTTTTTCTACTTTTGCCCGTTAGATTAAATTATTTTAAACCATTAGGATCAGTTGAAAAAAATATTATTATACTTATTTATTATTTTATCTATACCTGTTATGGCACAGAAAAAGCAACCTGAAAAATTAATTGTAATTCATACTTCTTATGGTGATATTACAGCACTTCTTTATAATGACACCCCTGCGCATCGCGATAATTTTTTAAAGTTAATTAAGGAAGGGTGGTTTAATGATTCTCCTTTTCATCGTGTAATTAATCATTTTATGATACAGACAGGAGGAAATAAAGACGGCCGGACAGATCCTGGATACACCATTCCTGCTGAAATATTGCCAAATCATTTCCATCAAAAAGGAGCAATAGCTGCTGCAAGAATGGGAGATCAGGTAAATCCGGAAAAACGGTCAAGTGGTTCACAGTTTTATATTGTTCAGGGGGAAGTTGTTAACAATAATTATTTGGATGCAGTAACCCGTCAAACAGGACATCAATTTACAAAAGAACAACGGGAAGTATATGAAACTATTGGAGGAACACCTCATTTAGATGGAGGTTACACTGTTTTTGGACAGGTAATTGAAGGTTTTGATGTGATAGATAAAATAGCTTCTGTAAAAACAAACGGACAGGATAAGCCTATTACACCTGTAGTTATTAAATCTATTGAAGTACTGGAATAAAAGTTGTTTTTAATGTATAGCAATTCTATATCTCATTAAAATAAAAACTAGTTTATTTTAGACATCTAAATCACACGTGACCAATAAAATATAAAATTTTTAAACACATGAAACGCCCATGATTGAATAATTATTAAATCACATTCACCCTGTGAAATAGAAAAAATTTCACAGGGCAGGGAGAATGATTATTCAATCATGGTAAGTTCCATCTGACCAATGAAATATAAAATTATAAACAGATGAAAAATAAAATTGAAAACTATATAAAAGAAGTAAATTCCTTTTCAGCTGATAATCTACAGGAACTAGAAGATTTTAGAGTTAAATTTTTAAGTAAAAAAGGAATTATTCCTGCTCTATTTGGTGAATTTAAAACAGTACCCCCTGAAGAACGGAAAGAAATGGGGCAGCTTATCAACGAGTTGAAAATAACTGTTCAGAAAAAGATTGTTAATCTACGTGAAAAGCTCAAGGCTAGCAGTCATAACGAAAAGCAACTATACGATTTAACATTACCTGTAAATGACAATCTGGGAGGAAGACATCCACTTTCTATTGTAAGAAATGAAATTATAGAGATTTTTTCCAGGATAGGGTTTTCGGTATCAGAAGGTCCTGAAATAGAAGACGACTTCCATAACTTTACAGCACTAAATTTTCCTGAAGAACATCCTGCACGTGATATGCAGGACACTTTTTTTATTGAAAAAGACCCGGATATTGCCCTAAGAACACATACTTCTTCTGTTCAGGTTAGGGTTATGGAAAATAACCAACCACCTATTCGTACTATTTCTCCGGGCCGAGTTTTTAGAAATGAAGCTATTTCTGCCAGGGCACATTGTATTTTTCATCAGGTAGAAGGATTGTATGTTGACAAAGGTGTTTCATTTACCGATTTAAAGCAAACGTTATTTTATTTTGCCAAAGAACTTTTTGGTGAGCATACCAGAATAAGATTTCGTCCCTCTTATTTTCCTTTTACAGAACCCTCTGCTGAAATGGATGTTTCGTGCAACATATGCGGAGGAAAAGGATGCAATATATGTAAATATACAGGATGGGTAGAAATATTAGGCTGTGGAATGGTAGATCCTAATGTTTTGAAGGCTTGTGAAATAGATGATAGGGAATTTACGGGATTTGCTTTTGGGATGGGAATTGAGCGTATTACAATGTTGAAATATCAGGTAAACGATTTACGATTATTTTTTGAAAATGATTTACGTTTTTTAAATCAATTCCGTTCATCAGTAGATTAGCTGAAAAATTGTTGATAATATGAATATTCTTTGATGAAAAAAAGAGGAAAAAGAAGTTTTTCTGACCGTTTGCTTATTTGGAGTCGAAAAATGCCTTCAAAGCAACTAATGGTTATTTTAAGCGTTATCATTGGCTTTTTGGCAGGTATTATTGCTGTAATAATGAAGACTCTTGTGTTTTTAATTCGTCAATTACTTACGGGTGGTTTTGAAATAGATTATTCTAATTATCTTTATGTATTATATCCTGCAGGTGGTATTATTATTGTAATGTTATTCATTAAATATATTTTACGACAACCTGTACGCGATGGTATTCCAAATGTTTTATACTCTATTTCACGTAATCACGGAATCATCAAATCCCATAACACTTATTCTTCAATTATTACCAGTACTCTTACTGTTGGTTTTGGTGGGTCTGTTGGGCTGGAAGGCCCTACTGTTGTAACAGGAGCGGCATTAGGCTCTGTATTGGCTAAAAAATTGGGGTTAAATTATAAACAGGTTGTAAGTGTACTGGGCTTTGCATCTGCAGCTGCTATGTCAGCAATTTTTAAAGCTCCTATTGCAGCTATTGTATTTGCTCTGGAGGTGATTTTATTTGATATGACTATGACGGCATTGGTGCCTTTATTGTTGTCATCTATAACTGCAGCATTGGTTTCCTATGCCTTTTTAGGCCAGGATGTGCTTTATCCTTTTCAAGTTCAATTTAGTTTTAACCTTTCGGAAACACTTTATTATTTCGGGCTGGGTATTTTTACAGCTCTGATATCAGTTTATTACATAAAAGGTTATGTTCTAAGTGGCAAATGGTTTGACAGAATTCCCGGTTGGTTTTATCAGTTTTTGGTTGGTGCTATTGCTTTGGGATTATTAATTTTTCTTTTGCCTTCGTTATATGGTGAAGGATATGATGCCATAAAAACTGCTTTGAAAGGTGATTTAAGTTTTATTTTTGATAATAGTATATTTTATAGTTTAAGAGGAAACGAAACTATAGCTTTGGTTTTATTATTTGCTATCATTCTTTTTAAAGTAATGGCTACTTCATTTACATTTCGTGCAGGAGGAGTAGGCGGTGTTTTTGCTCCTACACTTTTTGTAGGCACAATGACAGGATTGCTTTTTGCCCGTAGTATCAATTTTATGGGGATGTCCAATTTACCTGTAAACGATTTTGCTCTTGCAGGTATGGCAGGGTTACTGGCAGGTGTTATTCATGCCCCGTTAACAGCTATTTTCTTAATTGCCGAAGTTACCGGAGGATACTCGTTATTATTTCCTATTATGATTGTTGCCACTACTTCTTATGGAATTACCAAAATGATGTCACCACGTTCTATTTATACCATTCAGTTATCCAATAGGGGTGATTTACTTACTCATCATAAAGATAAGGCATTATTATCAATGATGAGTATTGAAAATCTTATAGAAACTAATTTTAAGACTATTTCTCCTGATGAAACACTGGGTGATTTGGTAAAGGTTATTGCTAATGCCACGCGCAATATTTTTCCTGTGGTAGATAAACAAAATAACTTTTATGGCATAGTTATTATGGATCAAATCCGTCATATTATGTTTCAGCCAGAACTATATGAAACCACAAAGGTTAGGGATTTGATGTTTCACCCATCAAATATTATTGAACTTTCTGATGATATGGAAACCGTTGCCGGTAAATTTCAGCATTCGGGTAAGTATAACCTGGTTGTACTTGACAAAGGAAAGTACGTGGGCTTTATATCCAGAGCTAATATGTTTTCTCATTACCGGCAGCTGTTAAAAGATTTCTCAGAAGATTAAAGTGTATTTTCCTACTGAAACCGTTTGCAACAGTAATATAATTCTTTCCTTTCAATAATTATTACTAATTTCGGCTATAAAGTATATTACATTTTATAATTAGCTATATTCTGTTTATAATTTTTACTTTTGCTGCAAATTAAAAAAGTGAATTCATTACACAATAAAATAAAAGGGTATGCTGTCCACGCCGGAAATTCTCAACAGAGAGCCGGAATTATTTTTATTAGTGTTGTAATAGGTGTATGGAGCGGATTATCTGCTGTTGTTTTAAAAACTATTGCTTTTCATTTTCATCAATGGATTACTCATGGATTTAATTTTGGGCAAGGAAACTTTTTATACCTCGGATTACCTATAGTTGGCTTATCGCTTACTATGTTATTTACCAATTATGTTGTTAAAGACAAGCTGGCTCACGGCGTTAGTTTAGTGTTATATGCTATTTCCAAGAGGTTTGGGAGAATTAAAAAACATAATATGTTTTCTTCTATGCTTGCCAGTTTATTCACCATTGCATTTGGAGGTTCGTTGGGTTTTGAATCGCCCATAGTACTTACTGGTAGTGCCATCGGGTCCTTTTTAGGCAGAACTTTTCATGTGAACCGAAAAATGCTGATAATTTTAGTTGGGGCTGGTGCAAGTGGAGCTCTGGCAGGAATTTTTAAGGCGCCTATTTCATCTGTTATGTTTTCATTTGAAATATTAATGATTGACCTGACAATGACCAGCCTGATACCAATTTTAATTTCTGCTATATCAGGTGCTTTTATGGCCTATCTGTTAATGGGAAATAATGTTTTGTTTTTTGTTCATTTATCACATCAATTTGACTTACATAATCTTCCATACTATATTTTGCTTGGCATTTTTACCGGATTTGTTTCATTGTATTTTAACAGAACCACGTTCACTGTTGAAAATATTTTTGAAAATAAATTTAAAAAGCCATTTGAAAGAGTTATGGTGGCAGGTAGCCTTTTAGGGGTAATGATTTTTGTATTTCCATCACTTTATGGTGAAGGAATTGAATTTCTTCGGCAGCTAATTGGTGATAATATGACAAATCTGGTAAATCAGAATTTAGTTCATACAGGTTCGCATAATGTGATGATAACCATATTATTTCTGTTCTTACTTATTTTGTTTAAAGTTTTGGCCATGTCCGTAACTACCGGTGGTGGAGGAGTAGGGGGTATTTTCTCACCTTCTTTATTTGTTGGAGGGGTTTCAGGAATGTTTTTTGCCAGAATGATAAACTTATTACCTTGGGTGAATGTTCCTGAACAAAATTTTGCTTTGGTCGGGATGACCGGATTAATGGCGGGGACAATGCATGCTCCGTTAACGGGTATATTTCTCGTGGCAGAATTTACGGGTAGTTATCAGCTTTTTACTCCATTGATTTTTACCGCATTATTTTCATATCTCACCATAAGTATATTTGAATCTCATTCTATCTATACAAAACGACTGGCAATAAGAGGCGAGTTAATGACCCACCATAAAGATAAAGCCGTTTTACAAATGATGAATGTTACTCCGCTTATTGAAACCAACATAAAAACAATCCATAAAAACGCAATGTTGGGTGATTTAGTAAAAATATTATCTAACTCGGAAAGAAATGTTGTTGCTGTTGTAGATGACGAAAATAATTTTCAGGGTATTATTTTTATGAATGATATTAGGCATATTATTTTTAAACCCGAGCTATATGATAAAATAAGAGTTGATGAACTCATGTATATGCCTGAACCTCTTGTTTCGCCCGAAGAATCTATGGAAAAGGTTGCACTGAAATTCCAGGAGTCAGGAAATTATAACCTTCCTGTAGTAAAACAGGGAAAGTATCTTGGCTTTGTTTCCAGAGCACGGGTATTTTCCGAATATCGTAAGTTATTACGTGAATTTTCAGATGAATAGGAAGTAACAGTCGTTAATATAATTCTTATATTATAAAACTATCCATTTGATAATTATTTCAAGTAGCCAACCGGGAAAAACACCAAGAAAAAGAATAATTGCTGATATTAAAGTTAAAGCAAGTCCGCCGGAATAAGAAATAGCAGGAAGCCGGGCTTCGCTATTTAATTCAGGTTTTTGTTTTGCAAATAAAGCTCCAACGACTCTTAAATAATAATATAAACTAATAAGGCTACTTACAACCATTACAAAAATTAGAAGAAAAAGACCTGATTTTACTCCTTCGAAAATCACATAAAATTTCCCAATAAATCCCATTGTTAAAGGTAAGCCTGCAAGAGAAAAAAGAGAAAGGGTAAAAAAACCTGCCAGCCATGGTCTCTTCCAATACAGACCCTTTATTTCAGATCTTTTTTCAATATCCTCTGCACGGGTTGAAAGTACGGACAATACTCCAAAAGCTCCTATTGTAGCAATAAAATAAGTAATTAAATAAAATATTCCTGCCTGAACACCACGGGAACCTCCAATTAATAATATTATTAAAACAAACCCCATATTAGTTATTGAAGAATAACCTAATAAACGTTTAATATTTTGTTGTCTAATTGCCAGAAAGTTTCCCACAAACATGGTCAGTATAGCAATAGCAGTAATTACAATAAAAAAACTAGCATTTTTAGCACCTTGTATGCTAATAAAGAACCTAATAAAGACGGCCATTAATGCTCCTTTTGAAACAGTTGCAATATAAGCAGATACAGGGGTCGGAGATCCTTGATAAACATCGGGAGTCCACATATGAAAAGGAGCCAGGGCCAGCTTAAATCCTATTCCGACTAACATCATACCAAACCCAAAAATAATGAGGGGAGAAAGAAATCCCGTATTCTTAATATAAATTGCCAGAGTATTAAACTCCATTGTTCCTGTTTGAGTGTAAATTAAGGCCATTCCAAACAGAAGAAATGCAGATGATGCAGAGGCAAGGATTAAATATTTTATTCCTGCTTCAATGGATAATTTTTTTGCTTTTTGAAATGAAATCATAACATATAAGGAAATGCTAAGAATTTCAAATCCTAAAAAGAATAAAATAAAATCACTTGCCATAGTCAATAACATGGCCCCCAAGGTGCCTGTCAGAAGAATAATATAGTACTCTTCTTTAAATCCTCCAACCTGTTTTATATATGAATAACTTAATAACACAATAAAAAATGCAGAGATTAAAATAATTCCGGAAAAAAATAAGCTGAAATAGTCGATTGTGAAAAGAGGAACTATATTATGTGGAATATCGGGAAGAATAACAAAGATAGAGATAAATGAAATGATGAGGGATAGCAATGTTATTCCATATACAACTTCATATTTTCGAAAAATTGAAATAATAATTAGGATCAATAAAGGAGCTCCTGCTATTATTAAAACCGGTATTAAAGAAATAAAATCTATTGTGCTCATATAACTAAACTTAAATTCGTTATTTCAATTAATGTAAAAAATAAATATTTTTGTTTGATGATAATCCGGAACCATTAACAGAATTGATACTTTGTGATTGCAGTGGAATTATACTTTTATTAATTGCAGGGGAAGCAATATCTAAAATGGGATTGGGATACAGTCCCAACCATAAAATTACAATAATTAAAGCACCGAAAATAGATTTTTCAAGAATAGATAAATCATCAATTTTTCTTTCTACTTGCTTTTTCCCAAAAAATATACGCTGAATCATTCGTAAAGTGTAAATGGCGGATGCCAGGAGGCCTACAGATGCAATACTAGCCATTACAACATTTGCTTTAAACGTACCCAACAGTATCAAAAATTCTGCAATAAAATTACCCATTCCGGGTAATCCCAAAGATGCCATAGCAAAAATCAAACCCATTGATCCAATTATTGGAACATTACTCCATAAACCTCCTAAAGAGTCAAGATTTCGTGTTTTAAGCCTGGTATTCAGGCTCCAAACAATAATAAATAAGGCTGCTATAGTTATTCCGTGAGCTAACATTTGAATAACAACACCCTGATATGCAAAATGATTTAAAGCAAAAACACCTAAAACTATAAAACCCATATGGCTTATACTTGTATAAGCTACCAGCCGTTTTAAATCTGTTTGAGCATAAGCTAGTTTAGCACCGTATAAGATTCCAATTATTCCTAAAATCATTCCAATGGGAGCAAAGGATAAGGCTGCATCCGGAAACAGAGGGAAAATAAAGCGAAGCAAACCATAGGCTGCTGTTTTCGATAACAATGCTGCTAACAGTATGGTTCCGGAAAAAGGAGCAGAAACATACGCATCCGGTAACCAGTTATGCAGCGGAATAACAGGAAGTTTCACAAAAAAGGCTGCTAAAAATCCTGACATTATAAGATAGGCTGTTGCCGGACTCATCATAGTTCCGGTAAGCTGTCCGAAATTAAATGTATAAACACCTGTCTGTGCACCATGAATAAAATATAATGACAAAATGGATATTAGCATTAATAGCCCGCCTATCTGTGAAAATAAGAAAAATTTATATGCTGCTTTTTTTCTGTTTTTGTCGCCCCATATTCCAATAATAAAGAACATTGGGATAAGCATAAGTTCCCAGAAAAAATAAAACAGGAACAAATCCATTGACAGAAAAACTCCGGTAATTCCGGCTAACGTCAATAACAGATTAAACTGGTAAAACCCAACCCTGAATTTAATTTCTTTCCATGAAATAATAATGGCAATAATTCCTATAAAAAAAGTAAGTAATAACAGCAATAAACTTAATCCGTCTAATGAAAAGTTTAAATTAATGCCAAAGACTTTTATCCATTCTGCTTTCATGTTAATAAGCCATGGAGTTCCTTTTTCTTTGGGAATAAATATAAAAAATACTGTGGCAATTAAGTCTGTCAAAACTGTTAACAAAGAGATGATTCGTGCAGCACCCGGGCTCCACTTACCGGCAATCCAGGAAACAATAGCTCCTGCAATTAATAAGATTATGCAATAAAACAATATCATTTGAATATCATATAAGTTAATATTATAACTACACCAAGAGTTAAAGTCATTAGATACCACCGTAATTTCCCATTTTGAGTAAAACTCAACATACGGTTTAAGCCAACAGAACAATAAGCAATTCCTATGTTGATTTGGTCAAAAAAGTCTCGTTTATCAATTTTAGCCAACCAAACCACAGGTCTGACAATAAGAATATCATAAATAGTATCAAAGCCCCAGCCATTTTCAAAAAACTTATTTAACGGAGTTAAACTAAATGCTTCAGCAGCATCTCGTTTTTTAATAAAAAAGATATAGGAAAGGTATATTCCTAGCAATACAATAACACCGGAGATTGTTTCAAATAACCACTCCAGATTACCACTTTTTATTACTTGCGTTTCAGGTAATATATTATCTAAAAAGTTTGATAATGGGTGGAAATTTGCCAGGGTAGAAGGCATATCTATAAACCCACCGAAAATAGATAAAAATGCTAAAATTATTAACGGTACTTTCATTTTCCATCCGGGTTTATAAACGGGCTCCTTTTGCATTTTACCATAAAATACGACGAAAACCATCCGGTAGGAATATAAGGTGGTTAACAATGCTCCGACAATTGCTGCCAACCACAGCCATATACTTCCTTGTGGCGAAGAGTAAGAATACCAAATTATAGCATCTTTACTATAAAAGCCACCCGTAATTAATGGTACCGCTGCCAGGGAAGATGCTC
>WGGC01000140.1 GCA_015491905.1 Bacteroidales bacterium
AAGAGCCAACGCCAGCCCTCTTTCGGTGGAAGTTCTCAGGAGCAAACCCCGGGACAAACGCCCGATATATGCACTTTCCCGGATAGCCGTAACCACGATAAGTAAACCCGTGAGATTCAAAACAGTATGCCAGTCAACAAAATCCGGATAAAGCAATATCTTTTTCGGAAATACCACCATGAACAAAACCAGTAATAAAAAAAATGATAATAAGATTAGGTTGTTCATCAAAAACCCGGTAAGTTTTACCTTTTCAACCTTATGCTTCAACATGCTACATGATATAAAAGTTCTATTGCAAAATTCCGATTTTTTTTGTTAAGACTATAATTTATTTTATGAAGTTGTTTAAAGTTAACTATCGAGAATTCAATTAACAACAAAACGTTGAAAAGAAAGAATGTTATTAAGCAAAAGTATAATAAAAAAAGAGATTTGTTCCTGTCTTGACTTTGGAAAAATCAATAAGAATACAAAAGTAAAGGATTATCAAGTGGTTATGGCGATATTATATCGGTTGAAAACGGGATGTCAATGGAGGCAATTGCCCATGAAACAATTCTTCAGGGATAAATATAGCTGGCACAGTGTTTACTATCATTTTCAAAAGTGGAGTAAAGATGGTAGCTGGGAAAGTGTTTGGCATAACATTCTTAAAAGACATAAACACCTTTTGGAGTCATCAAGTATCCGGCTTGATGATACATACTCCCGCAAAACGGGGAGGGGAATCAGTAGCTTATCAAGGGCCCAAAAGAGTAAAACCACTAATAACCTGGGTTCAAGATGAGACTTACATACGGAAAGCCTGCAAAATGTGAGATTTGGAGTAAGGAACATGAAGTAATAGCGGGCTATTTCAAAGGTTTTTTAGGTAGGATTCTAAAAACCCTTTCACCGTTTACACAGTTTTTAGCATACTACCTCGTTTGCCGAATCGCACCATGCCGCTCAGCAGGCTACCATTATTTAGTCTCGCTGCTGGCCACTTGTAAAGTTAACAAAGGGAGCCTTTTGGATGGCAAAAGCATACACTGAATGTTATCCTGAATTACCCTGCTAACCAACTGCACAAACTTTTGCCCGGCCAAGGCCAATTATAAAAATTCTTCCCGATTAATCAAGGTGTAGTTTGCCGAAGGGATACATACAACCGGACTTATTAAACTAAAATTTGAGGTATGAAAGACCGGAAATCAAAGTCGTGCATCTATCCGAAAAGCGTGTCAGGATTACGGTTTTGCCCCATGTAAACATTATTTTTATTTTTTCTTTATATAATTTTTTATAATAATTGTTAAACTTATATAAAAAAATTTTATACTTGCAAATGATTTAATTAAAAATTTATAGAATTATGAAGTATTTTTTTACAAAATTAACTGTATTATTTGTGTTTCTATTTATGGCACAAGCCACGATGGCACAAGTAGCTCAAGTGACAGGAAAAGTATCCGATCCTACGGGAGATCCTCTGGTTGGCGTAAGTGTGTATATCAGTAGTAATAATAATTTAGGCACTACCACCAAAGCGAACGGTACATTTAGCTTAAAAGTACCCAAAGCAAATGGAAAAAAACTTATTTTTTCGTTTATCGGTTTTAGCAAAAAAACGGTGGCTCTTACAGGTAGAAATCAACGTTTAGAAATTGTTATGAGTCCGGATTTGATGAACTTAAATGAAGTAGTAATTACCGGAACAGGGAGTATTGCCACCAAAAAACAGATTGGGGCTTCCATTTCAATGTTGAATAAAAAGCAATTGGGAAACCTGAACAATGTTGTAAGTGTAGGGGCTGCTTTACAAGGGAAAATAGCAGGGGCCTATGTTACTCGTAACTCAGGAAACCCTTCAGGAGGTATATCCATTCGTTTGAGGGGAGCCAGCACTTTAACAGGGAGTTCCGATCCGTTATATATTGTTGATGGTGTAATAGTAAATAATGAGTCATCACAGTTGATTAATTTGGGGGGATACTCGCAAAACAGGCTGGTCGATTTAGATCCCGATAACATTGATCACATTGTCGTTTTAAAAGGTGCTGCTGCCGCTGCCATTTATGGTTCGAGAGCCAGTAACGGTGTTGTTTTGATTTACACCAAACGGGGAAAAACAGGCGCTCCCAATATCACTTTTTCTACGGGTGTAAATATAAACCAGCTTAGGAAGCCATTCCCCTACAACACGGCACAGTTAAAATGGGAAAACGGAGTAGCAGTCCCTGCAAAAAGGTATAATTATCAGGATGAAATTTTCCATACGGCTTTTGGCTATCAGAACTTTGTCAATATTTCCGGAGGTACTAAAAATACGAAATATTACATGTCTGCCTCACAATTTAAAAATGGGGGTATTGAAAGGAATACCGATTTTGGCCGGAAAAATTTAAATATACGTATTGATCAGGTTTTGTCTAAATGGGCCAAAGTTTCCGTAGGGTCCATCGTCTCTTACAACAAAAGTAATGACATGCCCAACGGTAAAAATTATGGTCCTCTTGTAAGTTTATTGTTTGCAGATAACACAAAAAATCCTGCACCCAACAAGTATGGAAAATATCCCAATATCGGTTGGATGGCCAATCCGTATGAAGCTATTAATCGAATAAAAGCTACCACTACCAATCATCGTAATGTAAGTGATATTCAGTTTCATTTGACCCCAATAAAAGGTTTACGGATAAACTATGTTTTAGGTTATGATTATACATATTCGGTTGGCTTGTTATTTATTCCCAAAGGATTTAATACCGTACCAAATGGAAAATCTCAAAAAAATACATTAAGTACAACGATGATTAACAGCGATCTGAACCTAAGCTATAAATTAGATTTGAACGAATTCATTTCGTTGACAACCGGTATCGGGAGCAGCTATCAATATGAGGAAAACAATGTTTTTGGTGTAACCAATGACAAGGTCGGAGCTATGGATAATGTGATTATAACCGACCCATCTTCGGCAGTATCAGGAAGAGATTACCGGTCAAAAGCTTCTTACTGGGGTAATTATATTCAGGAGAGTTTTAGTTTTAAAAACAAAATCTTTTTGACTGCAGCAGCCCGAATTGATGGGGCTTCAACTTTTGGAGAGAATCAGAGAAATCAGGTATATGGTAAATTTAGTGGGTCTTATTCCATTTCGGATGAAAATTATTGGAAAAATATCTTCGGAACGACTTTTGACTATTTCAGAATACGGGCTGCTTGGGGACAATCAGGTAACCTGACAGCTTTGGATCCATTTCAGATTTACACGAATTACAACACGTTGAACTACATGGGCGATATAGGCTTTATACCATCCACAATGCAGGGCAACCCAAATCTGAAACCAGAAAGACAGGTTGAATATGAATCGGGGTTTGATTTCTCCATGTTCAAAAATAGGTTCGGAGGAGAATTTACTTACTATCATCAAAGTATTACTGATTTATTAGTAAACAGACCGCTGTCTCCATCCACAGGCTATGTTAGTCAGTTTACCAATGTCGGTACAATGCAAAACAAAGGAATTGAAATATTGATTAGGGGTATCCCCATACAAAAATCAAATTTTTCCTGGGAGGTTTCCGGTACCTATAGTAGAAACAACAACATAACACCTTTTATAGAAGGAGGGAAAATTAGTTTAGGCATGTGGGGTACATCAGTCGCCATATCAGGACAACCATTGGGTGTTTTCTATGGTACATACTTTGCCACCAAATCTGACGGAAGTATGCTGTTGAATTCAAAAGGGTTTGTTCAGAAAGCAAGAGGACATTATAACTACGTAAAAAATGCATATGGTCAGTCTATGCCTGTTCCTGTTCAGGATTATGATAAAAACGGACAGCCTACCGGTACCACTCTGCGTAAAGTAATTGGGAATCCAAACCCCAAGTATATCGCTTCAGTTATCAACACTCTAAATTATAAACGTTTTAGTTTAAGGGTTCAGGTTGATGTGGTTCATGGCAATCAGGTAATGAACTGGGACAAAAGGATGGGATATTTATTTCCGGGCGGAGCACCTCAGGGTCTTGAGTTGACCGGTAAAATTCCAAAAGGATCTTCGCGTCCCAACTTCTTTATTTTCCAATCTTTTATTGAAGACGGTTCTTATGTTAAATTGCGGGATGTTTCCTTGTCGTATGATTTAAAAATAAAAAAAACCAAAAGCTTTTTAAAATCAATCAGGTTCTCGCTTGATGGATCTAATTTGTTATCATTTGACCGTTATTCAGGTCCCGATCCGGAAGTAAACACCGATGGACAGTCGAATGGCGTGCGCGGACAGGATATGGCCAACGTACCAATTCCAAGAACCTTTAGATTCGGGATGTCCTTCAGATTTAAATAAAAAAATTCCATTAAATTTCAATGCTATTTTTATACAGATAAAAAATATAAAAAGATGAAAACAATAAATAAAATTTTTATTACTCTTCTTATTACAACATCGCTATTCAGTTGTAAAAAAGACTTCCTCAATGTGAATCAGCCTACCCAAACTCAGGTTTTGTCAACAAGATCGGGATTATTAGGACTTGCCGTTGGCCTTCGGTCTCATTTTGCTTCTTCGACATATTATTTTGTTGTTGAAGTTCCGGGGCTGTCAACCCGGGAAATGGGAGATATAAGTACTTATGTTACACCGGCAGAGTTAGTTCTGGGTGGTACGCCATTGTCAGACGATAATACGGGAATTAGCGGTCTATGGGCAAATTTATTGCGCGACAAAGGAATGGCAGAAAATATTTTGGCGAATGTGGGTTCCGTCACGATGGAACCGGGAACAAAATCAGGACTTACGGCTTATGCCCAGTGGTTTAAAGCCATTACATTAGGGTACCTGGCACAAAATTTTGAAGAAGTTCCCATTGATAATCAACTTAATGGAAAAGCCAAGTTTAACAGCCGTAAGGAAGTATTTGCCGCATGTATTTCATTACTCAACAGTGCAAAGGCAGAGATTGCTGCACAGCCTGTTTCAACAGAATTTTCCAAATTATTTCCTCAGCTCAATTTACCGAATGTGATTAATGCTTTTTTAGCAAGATATAATTTATTTGCCGGAAATTATACTGCGGCAATAGCTGCAGCAAACGCAGTTGACTTAACATCTAAGTCGGTGTGGGAATACGATGGTACCACTTATAAAAACCCGGTTTATATGTTTGCTGTTTATAACAATCCGGATACAAAGCCCCAAGCTAATTTTGGCCTGACAGGAAAATACGCTCCATCAAAGGGTGATGGGAGAATCGCTTTTTATCTTGATTCTTCAAAACCAATTGTGGAACCGCAGGATGTCGGTGGACATACTGTTGTAGATTTGCTTGGGTTTTTTGACACTATGGACAAATCAATTCCGGTTTATTTACCCGGTGAGATGTTATTAATAAAGGCAGAAGCATATGCTCAATTAGGAGATTTAAGCAAAGCCGTACAGTTTATAAATGCTGTACGCGAAAAAACTAATGATGTTTTTGGAGTAGATGCAGGGTTAGGCCCATGGACAGGAAACGCTATAAATAAGGCGGATATTATGGATGAAATCTTTAAAGAAAGATCTATTGAGCTATTTATGAGTGGTATGAGATTAGAAGATTCTAGAAGGATACATCCCAACTTTGTTCCTCCTGCAGCAGGCTCATATTTCAATGAAAGAAACAGGAATTTTTATCCTTATCCTTTTGATGAGCGGACCAATAATCCTAACACACCACCCAATCCAAGCATCTAAATAATTCTGTGGGACTTGTGTGTTCAATAACAGTGAAGTTACTTAAAGTTAACCCATTGTTTTTGAATAGAAAATACTATAAATTATTGAATTATTTTTAAAACTTCAAACAATTTCAGTATGAAATTACTTATCCGTTCGATTAGGCCGGATTGTAAAGATTGCTGAAATTGTTTGTGTTTGGCTTTAGAGCTCAGATTAATACTTAAGGGAAGAGAAAGGCTTCCGTTTTTCCTATAAATATCCAATGGATTCAAAAAGCATTACGGAAAAGCCTCCAAAGTATTATCAGTTGGAAAAAATACGTGTTAAGAACTTATCAGAGGACTTAAATGCAGAAGATGCCCTCGTTCCTTATTAAGCAATATTTAATACTAAATATTTTGCGTTCAAGAAATTTTCAAGAATTTTATTCTAGGAATAAATAAAGCTAAAGAAGTTCCTGTTTTAACTTCTTCATAATTCTTCAATACTTCTTCTGGTAATTTTCTTAATAAGCCGCCTCACTACTCTGCCTGCAATGATTTTTAATTTACGCTATGCCTTATTGGCATTTTCCCTTTTTCTTGGGTGTTTGCCACTGTAGATGGTGCGAACCCCAGATTTTACTGATCCTTTTATAGGACTGTCCTTGTTTAATACCTTCTTTTCCTATTCGTTTCCTGAAATGAACAAAATCGCTGGGATTACATGGGAACTTATGCTGAAAATGTGATTCACCACAGAAGTATTGCATGTATGAATTCATTACCCAGGCTTGGGAAAGAGTTTCATCCCCTAAATTATAAAAACGTTTTATTAACAAATTAGTGTTGATTATTAACACTTTATGCCGTTTTTAAGAGGCGACTAAATAAAAAAGCACTTTCTTTTGTTGCCGATGATTTATAAAAACGCAGTATCATCGGAGCAACATGAAAAACCTAGTAACGAATTAAGTTCTATTTTACAAAGGTAAAAACTCTGTTCCAGCGAATCTTGCCATCCAGCCATGTTTTGTTCGGGTCAAGCGA
>WGGC01000141.1 GCA_015491905.1 Bacteroidales bacterium
CGTGGGAAAGGTTGATACAGTTTAATAAAAATAAAAAATTTAATATGTATCAAGAAGAGGTTATGGTTCCTATGGGAGATTGGGCAAAAAACAGACTTAAAAACCTTAGTGATACTGATAAAAAGCGAGATGAATCAAAGGTGGGAAGTGGGTTTGGTAAAAATATCTCAAATTGGTTAACCAGAGATAAAGCATTTCCAACTAATGTTTTGCATCTGGCAACTGAATGTAACAACAAAAAACATAGTGCTGCTTTTCCCGAAAGCCTTCCGGAGTGGTTTATTAAGTTGTTTACTAAATCTGGTGATACTGTTTTAGACCCTTTTATGGGATCTGGAACAACAAATATAGTTTCTCAAAGAATGAATAGAAATTCAATAGGTATTGAGGTAAAAGAAGATTATTATAATATGGTTAAGGAAATAATTAATTCTACTGAATATATTTTATTTGAACAAAAGGAAAAATATGGGAATATTAAACAAACACGACATACAGCAGTACGTTGAAAATAATATTGGAACTTTTCACCAAAAAAGAATTGCAAGCCTCGATAACTTAAAACTGTCAAAAATTTTAAAAAGAAAAAACCCTTACTTATTTAAAGCAAAATATGTTTTAACAGCTGATGAAATAATAAGAGGAATTGTTGATGCCCATATTTCATCAAGCGAAGAAGGTATATTTGGAGATTGGTTAGAGGGCTTGGCGATATTTATAAATGGAATAGTATATAATGGGTGGAAATCTGGAATTCCTAATATTGATTTAGAATTTGACAATAATGGAAAACGGTTTATTGTAAATATAAAATCTGGCCCAAACTGGGGGAATAGTAGTCAAGTTGCAAAAATGAAATCTGATTTTAAGACTGCACAAAGAACTTTAAGGACAAGTAACTCAAACTTAAATATTGTATCTGTAAATGGTTGTTGTTATGGAAAAGATAGCCGTCCAGATAAAGGCGATTATTTTAAATATTGTGGACAAGAATTTTGGGAGTTTATTTCAGGAGATAAAACATTATTTACAGAAATAATTGAACCATTAGGATACAAAGCAAAAGAAAAAAATGATGACTTTCTAACATCATATTCTCAGATGATTAACAAATTTACCAAAGAATTTATTGATACCTTCTGCTTTGGTAATGGTGATATTGATTGGAAAAAATTGGTTAAATATAATTCCGAAAAGTAATAAATACCAGGTATATCAAATATAGTGCATATCGCAATAAGTTGCAAAGATGAAAGTTAATACGTAAAATAATGTTAGCCGTAACTGGAAAATAATTTTTTAAAAACGCAGCACACACCATAAACTATTAAGCAAACAATTCCTCAGTTTTATCCTCTGCTTTATTCCGTATATCATCAGTTAAATAACTATGGGCTTTCGTAAAAGCATAAGACAAGAAGGCAATATCATCAGTAAACCCAAAAACAGGAATTATATCTGCAACTAAGTCAGCAGGTAAAATAAAATAACCCAAAGCAGCAATTATTGTAGCCTTAATTTTAAAAGGGGTTTTTTTATCTGAAAGCAGAAAATACAAGGCAACAAGTTGAAAAACAACTTTTTTGCCTATCACAGCGGTAACTTTTTCTATTTTATGCCAAAATTTCTTTGGCTCGTAATATTTGGTGTATTTCGTTAGTTGATGATAAGTAGCAGTCATAGTATTATATTTTTGTATTTGGATATTTTTTTACTTTTCCGGGAATTAAAATTTCTTTCATTTCATGAATTTCCAATGCCTCCAGCAGTTCATCATACCTTTTTATTTTAGTTATCTCCTGCGTATATGCAGCTGATATTGTTGGTGTGTTTCTTAATAAAGTAACAGTGTGTACCATATTTTCTTCAGGAATAGCCCCTTTTACAAAAAATAAATAATCAAAGTTCTTTAGCTGTGGCAACAAATAGCTCCCTTCACCTCTGTTTGCTATCAAATAAAAATGAGACCTGAATTCTTCATGAAAATAATAATACCACGAATATGACAGGGATTGGAAAGAAGGAGAAAAGTCGCCGAATTTCTTTAATCTTAAATTAAGATAACTGTTAATAAAATGACTTAACCGGTAATCGGGAATATGACAAACTACTCCAATAAGATGAATTTTTTCATCCTCAAGATTAGAAATATGCAGTTTTTTAATTTTTGCCATATAAAACCATGTTTATCTATGCAAATATACAATTTCGATTATGAAAATTCAACTAAAGTATTTTTAGGATATTCTTGCCCAGATAGTTTTTCCTTTAAACCTTTTAATCATTTCTTTACGAATTAAAATATTTTCATCTGCTTTTAACGATGGGTCTGATTCAAGTATTTCTACAGCCAGTTTACGTGTTCGTACTATTAAATCGCCGTCTTTTGCCAGATTAGCAATATGAAAATCCATCATCCCCGACTGTTGTGTACCTTGTATGTCACCGGGTCCGCGTAGTTTCAAATCGGCTTCAGCAATCTTAAACCCGTCACTGGTTTGAACCATAATCTCCATTCTTTTTCTGCCTTCATTGGACAACTTATTGCCGGTCATTAAAATACACCACGACTGTGCAGCCCCGCGTCCAACTCTGCCTCGCAACTGATGCAACTGCGAAAGTCCAAAACGCTCAGCATTTTCAATTACCATAACCGAGGCATTAGGAACATCAACGCCTACCTCAATAACGGTGGTGGCAATCATAATTTGTGTTATGCCGTCTTTAAAGCGTTTCATTTCATATTCTTTATCTTCTGCTTTCATTTGCCCGTGTACCACGCTAATCTGGTATTCAGGTAATGGAAATTCACGACTGAAATTTTCAATTCCGTCCATTAAATTTTTCAAATCCAGTTTTTCCGACTCATTAATAAGTGGAAACACAACATATACCTGTTGCCCTGCTTTTATCTGTTCACGTATAAACCCGATAACGCGCAAACGCTTATTTTCAAAAAAATGGACTGTTTTAACCATTTTCCTTCCGGGAGGCAACTCATCAATTACTGATACATCAAGGTTTCCATATACCGTCATTGCTAATGTTCGTGGAATAGGAGTCGCTGTCATTACCAACACATGTGGTGGAATGGTGTTTTTTTTCCATAAACGTGCACGTTGTGCCACTCCAAACCTGTGTTGCTCATCAATAACCACCAACCCCAGATTACTAAATTTCACAGTGTCTTCTATCAAAGCATGAGTGCCTACAAGAATATTCAGTTTATGGTCTTTTAGTTTTTGATGAATTTCCTTCCGTTTTGCTATTTTCGTCGAGCCCGTTAACAATTCCACTTCAACGTCCATATCGCCAAGAAACTTCTTCAGGGTTTCATAATGCTGCCGCGATAAAATTTCCGTAGGAGCCATAAAAGCCGTTTGATAACCATTGTCAATGGCAATAAGCATACTCATCAGTGCTACAAGAGTTTTTCCACTGCCAACATCTCCTTGCAACAAACGGTTCATTTGCTTCCCCGACTTCATATCGGCACGAATTTCCTTTACAACTCGTTTTTGTGCTCCTGTAAGTTCAAAAGGTAAATACCTTTTATAAAATGTATTGAAGTGTTGCCCTACCGTTTCAAAAATATGCCCTGTAGATTTCTTTGTGGTTATCTGCTTTTGTAATAATAATTCAACCTGCAGAAAAAATAACTCCTCAAATTTTAACCGGTGTGTGGCTTTTTTAATCATTTCCGTGTTTTTAGGAAAATGAATGTTCACCATAGCTTCTTTATGAGAAATCAACTTTCGTGTATTTACTATATATTCCGGTAAATTCTCATTGAAACTGGCAGCACATAACTTAATGGCTAGTTTCATAAGTCGCGAAAACCCACGGCTTCCCAGTCCTGAATTTTTTAATTTCTCCGTCGTGCTATAAATACCTTCCAGTCTGCCTGTTACCATCTCAGGCTCACTATCATCCACATCTTCCACTTCCGGATGCACAAAATTAAAATGGTTTTTATATACCGATGGCTTTCCGAAAATCAAATATTCTTTACCCGGGGTAAAACGATTTTTCACCCACTGTATTCCTCTGAACCACAACAACTGAATACTTCCCGTATCATCTGTAAAAGTAGCTGTAATATATTTTGCCCGCTTTTCTCCCACCGTTTGTAAGCCGGAAACCTTTCCCTTTAACTGAAAATAAGTATTGTCCGAAATAACCTCTTTTACCTTGTAAATCCTGCTTTTGTCAACATATCGAAACGGAAAATGAAACAACAAATCACCATATGTGGCAATACCAAATTCCTTTTGCAAAAGCTCGGCCTTTTTCGGCCCTACGCCTTTCAAATAAGTTACGGGTGTATTCAGTATGTTCTCCATAGTTACTACAAAAATAAAAAAACAAAGCTCCCTGCCAACAGAATAAAACCGGCGATAAAATTAAAACTGTTAGTATTTTTCTTTTGGGCGGCTAAACCGGGTTGTCCGCTATAGTCGGCAGTGGCAGGCATGGTCGGGCTAATGTGTTTTCGGGGGCTCCTAAAGTCGCCCCGCCTCCACAAGCCCGAACTCATGCCTGCCGCTGCCTCGCTGCCGCTTCCACCCCTGCCGCAACTTACCGCTGGCTATTGGTGTTGAGTAAATATGTAAGACTTGTTACCGGCCTTTTTTAAGTTAAATCTGTTGTGCCTTTCAAAACGCTAATTATGGAAATATTTTTTTTATCACAAATTATAACCTCAAAAAAGTATATAACTTCCCCTTTATTGTGCCATTATACCACCGGAAATGTTTCGTACGTGTATTCCAAATATGGATACTGTTTTTATTTCCATGTGTTTTTAATGGCATTATGAATAGCTTTACACGTTGCGGTATCGTTGGCGATGCTCCAGTTTAGTGTTTTGTTAAGCGTTGTATTATCACTGTTATCGTCAAAAAACAACATTGCTTTTAGCTGAGGGTATTTTTTGGGAGTGTCAGTAAAAGCTTTCTTAAACCATTGTGTTCTGCTGCCTCCTGTTTCCAGACTTCCCATTTCGGTTATCATTAGCGGCTTGTTAAATGTTGCCAACTCAGGGTAATATCTTCCAAAAATATCTTTAAACGACCACCATTTAGACCATGTGGCAGCATTACCATAATTCAAAGCTCCAACGCCAACCCAGTCTACATAATCTTTCCCCGGGAAATATTCTTTATAATGTAAATAAGCAGGATGAGGAGACCATACCCATAGTATATTGTTTACACCTGCTTTTTCAAATATGTTTACAATATGTTTCCACGCAGCAATATATTCTTGTGGTGTATTGTTTTGCGGCCCCCACGGATATCGATAGGGGTCATTCATTTCATGTCCAAAACGGATAAACAGCATATGACCAAACTCATGAGCCTGAGATGCCCATTCTTTTATGTAAAAGTCGTAATCACCCCTGGCTATTGCCCTCATCCCTTTTTTGTTTGGATCGGCAGCGTTGGAGAGCCCATGTTCTTCCCGGTTAAAATCATTAAGCCATGGCTCCCATGTTATCATAGGTGTTGAGCCTAACTCATAAATAGCTTTTACGTACAACATAGGAAATTCTTCTTCCGGCTTGTCGCCCCAGGCATTATAAATCTGAATGAGAGGAAGAGAATAATTTAATAAATTCCCAAGCTGTAACACAGGCTGGAAACTTTTTTTATAATTGTTGTCATAAACACCTAATAAAATAGTGTCCGGATTTTGCATCCATTTTTTATAATTTCTGTTTTTAATAAACCATGAAAGCTTTTTTTCTCTTTCCGGTTTTCTTTGGCTTAGTAACCACTGATTTTCTGCATCTGTTACTTTATTACCCAGCGTGTTTAGCATATCTGTTAATGGTCCTGATGATTTTTTTCCTAAATATACAAATCCCAAAACAATCAAAACTGCAACTGCAATAGCTGTAATTACAATGGAAAACCTTTTAATTTTATTTTGCATTTATCTTTTCTTTTTATCTATTTGATTTTTATTTTCTTCAGATCAACTTCTTTCCATGGTTCTTCGGCTTCAATTTTACGGGATTCCATTGCCGCCGCTATTCCTACAATTACCATAATAATGGCAACAAAAGCAAAAGCAAACATTCCCCAAACTTTTTGACTCGTTAGAATTAACACGCCTTCCGACATAACATATAAACGATCGTAAATAACATAAAATAAGGTAAATATAAATAACAGGAGCTGTAAAATTAATGGCCTTGTAAATGGACTTAATCCTTTAACGGCCTTTTTAGCTGTTGGAATATAAGGAATGTCAGCATTTACAACTGCTAATAAAGCTCCAAGAGTAAATACCGGCCATGTTGCAAATTTTAGTATCATACCCCTCCAGTGTAATCCTTTCTCAGACTGTGGGTCACTAAGCCATCGTTGCATATACAAATATATAAGAACACCCATAATAGCTACCGGGGTTCCGTAAATTAAAAACTGTCCGAAATCCATATTGGCAGGCAGCCACCCCGCCCAAAAGTATAAAAAAGGAATACTAATATATATAAAAGTATTCACCCCTACCAGATAATATGTTGATATCATTAAATAGGATAGTAATTGCCATCCTGTAAGTCTTTTATATAATCTGGGTAATTCGCTGAAAAAAACTTCAAAAACTCCCCTCGACCACTTTAATTGTTGTTTACAAAAAGATCCAAAATCTTCGGGTACCAATCCGCGGCTTACCACCACCGGCCGAAATACCGATTTCCAACCCTTTGCATGTAGCCGTATAGCCGTTATCAGGTCTTCTGCCAGGCCAATACCATGCCCTCCAATAGACTCAAGAGCCTTTTTACGGAATGTACAGTTGGCACCGATGGCTACACTGGTTCCATAACCATACATCCCCATCATGGTAGGCCCGTAAAAAGCATAAGTTTGTTCTGCAGCTCCCTTTGCCGTAAATGACCTGTATTGGTTGTAATAAGCCTGAGAAACCTGTACAAATCCTACATCTTCATCATTAAAATATCCCAGCACTTCATCAAGAAAATTAGGAAAAGGAATATGATCGGGATCCATTATTAATATAAAATCCTCATCTATCATTTGTAATGCTTTGTTTACTTTTCCTGCTTTTGCTCCCGGTAATCCTACTAATTCCAGCCATACAGCCCCATGTTTTTCTGCAATTTTCCTGAATTCAGGATTTTGCGTGTCATCAAGCAGATATGTAGTATGGGGATACGTAATTTGTGCGCATGCTTCCAGTGTTTTATCAAACATACTCAACGGCTCTCCGGGAGAACTGGTTGTAAAAATTGCAACTTTCAGATTCTTTTTGGGTTTAATATATTCGGGTTTTTTAATTCCTAAATAATTTATCCATATGAACAGCATTCTGATAATTCCATACCAGATAATTAATGAAAGAATGATAAATAAAGGAACTGACTCCATATGCCCCCTTTGAAACCACCAGTCGAAAAATCTTCCAACACTAATAAATCCTGCTAAAATTAATGTTAGCAGTACATATTTGCGAAAGGAAGTAACCTTCCTGGCTTCTGAAAAATGCCAAAGCAAATCAAATTTTTTTCCTGTCTTACCCATATTCTTAAAAATAATATTTAATACCTGCCCTGATAGAATTACTATTGTAATAATATGTCTGTAAGAATGTATATTTTAGGGTTAATTGCCATTGCCTATTTAAATTGGATATCATAAGAAACCCTATGTCGAGAGGAGTGAAATTTTGATAGTTATAATTTTTCACTATTGATGATATTCCATTGTTACTGGCTATAGAAAAAGAAGGAGCATTGGTTTTGGAATATATTCCAACGGAAGCATGCCCGTAAATAGTTGTTGAAGCATCTATATCAAAAGAAATATTTGCTAAAACAGAATTTGAAAATTGATTATGAGGAGTATAATACGGGTCATAAACACCTTCAATTGAAGAATTCGTATTACTGGAAGCCAGAATTACATTTTGGCTTAATTTAGTTCGAAACCGGTCTTCTTTTGAATTCATATAATTAAAAGCATAACCAAAAGAAATATTAAAAGAGGATAATTTTACAGGCTTGCTTAGGAACCATGCGTAATAAGCATTCATATAATTATTATCCGGATAAAATTCCATAAAGGCACCTATATCTCCATTCCACGAGTTTTGTTTCCCTAACGATAATCCTAAGCTTAACCTGTTTATCATGAGCAACTGTTCGGCACTGGAAACGGTATAATCATAATTGGTACGAAGAGCTTCAGCTTTTAAACTAATATTTTTGAATAATGTCTTTCGTAGCTGGAACCTACCTCCCCATGCCGAACTGCTGTTTAGAGAAGAATAATATTTTCCCCCGTTAATTTTTATGCTTATCTTCCTTTCTGGAAACTGAAAGGTGTTTCCTAATTTAAAAAAGGATACCGTATTAAAAGACGGGATTTTAGAATAGTTTATTAAACTTCCGCTAATATCAAAATTTAATAGTTGAGAGACATACCATTGGAATTTTGCATAAGGACCAAAACTTGTCATTGGCTGTGTGTCGGAACGAAAATCACCTATAATTGAAAGATTAGGATGAATAATACGATATACTTCCTGATATAAATTTTTTATTTCATTGTTTCCCGGGTTTTTGTTGAGTGCATTTTTAAAATGACTGGCCGCCAATTTAAAATCTCCTTTGTAGTAATAAATTTTACCCAGAATCGATTCAGCATCAAAATTACCGGGTTGTTTTTCAACAAAAGAAAGTAATATTTTTTCAGCCATATTATATTTTTTCTCTGCAAATAATAAAATACCATATCCATATAATAACCCGGGATCTTCGGGGTGAAATGTTAATGCTTTACGATATACTTTTTCTGCTTTTTGAAAATCATGCATCCAAAAAAGCGTTTGGCCATACATTTGTTCAATCCAAATATTTCCGGGATAACGATTTTCAAAATCCCCTAATAGATTTGCTGCTTCTGTAAACTTTTTTTCATTGCGAAGTTGACGAGCTTTGTTTAATGTTTGTGACAGCAATGTGCTTTGAGCTGCAACAGGGTTATTACTGAAAAGGATAAGGAAAAACCCGATTATAAAAGGAAAAATGTGTTTTCTGGAAATTTTTTTTGTGTATTGCATGTTTAATGTTTTGGTTATCTTGCAAAGATTAAATAATTCCGTATATTTCTTTAATATAATTTCTTAAGAAAGTTATAAAATTTTAAGACTTAAGGGTCTTGAAAAATATACTGACTGTTTTGTATAGATATTGTACAAAGTAATTTCATAGGCTTAGGTTATATTATTTCGTATTAATCCATAATTCTTTATTAAACGTATAATACTGTGGTTTTATTTTATAAGCGTTAACCTATTTAGGTATTATTCATTGGTATGTATTGCAACACGCTTTATAATGTGTGAAAAAATATAAGAAAGTTGAGAAATATTAATTAGTAATATGAGTTCAGTATTTGGATTGCTGCTGATATTTACCTACCTGCTTAGTTAAGGGGTTTTAATTTCCAACGTTTATGAGACCAAAGCCAGTTTTCAGGTTTTTTTAAAATAACTTCTTCCAGTTTTTTAGCGTAAAGATTGGTTATTTCTTTAGGAGCCATATTTCTTGGGTTTTCTGATAGTATGTTTAGTTTTAACTCATAATACCCTCGTTTTACCCGTTGTACATCCACAAAAACTACCGGCAGGTCATAATCTGTTGCATATTTTTCCGGACCATGTAAAAAAGCAGTTTGCTGACCTAAAAATGAAACCCATATAGATTTTTTTGCGTTGGAGGGACTTTGGTCTGCCAATAATACAAATATGGAAGGTTTATCCACAAACTGCTTAAAGGTAAGTGCTGTTTTGTGAATCGGAGACATCCGTCCTCCGGTACGGGAACGATTTTTTTTTATATACTTGTCGATATAAGAATTACTCAGCGGTTTATAAAAAGTAATAAACTCTTTATAATGAAAGTAAATAGGTGCCGATAAGCCACCCCATTCCCAATTTCCATAATGCCCCAATACTAAAATAACACTTTTTCCTTTTTTCTGAAAAGGATCTAACAGTTCAGGATTCAGGATTTTATATCGTTTGTAAACTTCTTTTTTTGAGATTGTAAATCCTTTTATTCCTTCAATGATTAAGTCGGTCAGATTCTTATAACTTAAATTTACAACCTTTTCCATCTCTGATGGGGGTAGGTCAGGGAAACATCTTTTTAAATTATCTTTTACCACATTTTTTCTGTAGCCAATTATTCTATACAGGATAAAACGCATGAAATCGGAGAAAACATACAACATCCCAAAAGGTATTAACCCCACAAAAAGAATAAATATTTTTAGAAAAAGATAACTTAAAAATTTCATGGGGCAAACTTACAGTTTCTTTTTTAAACTCGGAAACTCTTCTGTTTTATCATCGTTTTTATTCGGTGAAGACTTTTGATACGGGCCAAAGTGGAATTTTTTCAAAATAGAAATTATGAACTCGTATCCCCCCGGGATTTTTCATTATTTCGTCGTTGGCTTTAGCGGTTTCATAAAATGTGGTTTTTCCCCGTTCTATTTTTCTTTTTTCAGCCAAAATATAGATTGGTTTTTCAAAATGATTGAGAAACAAAGATAAAGTAAAGGTTCCTGTTTTGTTAATGAAAAAGTCGCTTGAAATCAGGTCAGAGCCAAAAATAGCCATATCTATATCTGTAATAAAATGTGAAATGGCATCTTCATGAAACAGATGTACTGTAAATCCTGATTTTTTTAAATAGGAAGCCTGCAAAATTCCTTCACCGGCAGGCGAGGATACTGTTTGCCAAATAATGGGTTTGCTTTTTTTACCAGAAATAATATTGAATAATGTTTTTACCGAAGAACTGTTGCTATGCAATAAAATATTCTTTTTATCCAGTGTTAATTCGGTTAACATCTTTTCTGCGGCATGTAACTGAGTGCCGGCATACAGTTCTTTATAATGTTTAATAAGTTCAACTAATTTATATCCTTCTATTGTTGTCTTTCCTTTTAAATGCTCTTTAAGGTAATTTGAAAAATGATGTAACAAGGCGAAAAGAGGAAACTTATTAGATATCTTGCCTGTTTCTTCAAGAATTTTAATTACAGGTATTTCTTCAAAATTAATTCCTTCCTCAAGAAAGTGTGTTATAGTATTGTTAAGTATCTTTCCTGAACCTGAAGTGTTGTCAGATAGTATTTCCTCAATAGAGTTCATTGTTTTTTCTTCAAATTTACTATTTGTAGATATAATAATATACAGTAAACCTATTTTTTTCTCTTTTCTTTTTCTTTAAAATAGTTTTCAATACGTTCTTTATCTTTTTTACCATCCAGTAAATGGTGTATAGCCAATATAGGTTTATGCCACATCATTCGCGGGCCGGAATATCTCATAACATCTTTTATAGCTTGTTTTTTTGCAGGGGCATAACAATGTACGGTACAATTTTTACAGGTCGGTTTATCCGGTAAAAATACACACCGGTCAATTCGGGTAAAAGCATAATCTAAAAGAGACTGGCAGGATTCACAGAGGTTATCCCCTTTGGTTCCATGGTTATTGTGACAATACAATAAAATCATTTCTTTAACAGTTCTTTTCTCCCTGTCGAGTCGTTTATTTTTCTTTTCCATCTCTTTCTCATTTAAGATTGCAAAATTAATTTATTATTTTATTGATATGATATATCAAAACGATTAAAACAGCATGTTCCCTTTCCTTCTATAAGAACAATATGTTTTGTAATTTTGCACCACGAATAAGTTTTCGTTAAATGTGTTATTTTAACACTATTAAAAAAATAAAAATGCGACAAACAATTATTTTAATTATTTTTCTTTTTGTCGGTATTTTTTCTGTTAATGCTCAGTGTACCGGAAAAAAGTCGCCCAAACAGGAATCTTTAAAACAGGAATTAAATACCCAATCGCGTACTGTTAAGAAAAAAAGTGCCCAATTATGGAATGCTTCTAAAAAGAATGTGAAGAAAACAGGGAGAAAGGTACAGTATTCTGTACAAAAAACATCACGAAAGGTAAAAAAGGAAACTCCAAAACAATGGAAAAAAACAAAAAAATCATTATCAAAAAATGCAGATCTACTAAACAAACAAGCGAAAAAAAATTCGCGAAAGCTTAAAAAGAAATTAAAAAAAACATTTAAATAATTTATGCAAACAGAACAAATAAAAATACCGCTTTTTGGTAAAACTCTGGATGAGTTACAGGATGTTGTTCATGAACTCGGTCTGCCAAAATTCACTGCAAAACAAATAGCCGACTGGCTTTATAAAAAGAAAGTTATTACCATTGATGAGATGACAAATCTGTCGAAAAAAGCCAGAAATCAGCTCTCTGAACAATATGTAATAGGCACTTCTCCTTATTCCGGAGTGCAAGAATCTAAAGATGGTACAAAGAAATATTTGTTCAAAACACTCAATGGTGGATATATTGAAGCTGCTTATATTCCCGAAAAAAAAAGATCTACTTTATGTTTATCATCACAAGTAGGATGCAAAATGGGCTGTTTGTTTTGTATGACCGGAAAGCAAGGGTTTCAATCAAACCTTACGGCAGGTGAAATTTTAAATCAACTTAAAAGTATTCCGGAAGAAGAATCTGTTACTAATCTTGTTTATATGGGAATGGGCGAGCCAATGGATAACCTGGAAGTAGTACTTAAAAGTCTGGAGATTTTAACGTCTGAATGGGGTTTTGGAATTAGTCCGAGAAAAATAACAGTTTCTACTATAGGTATTGTTCCTGCCATGCGCGAATTTCTAAAGCATAGTACGGCGCATCTGGCGGTAAGTTTACATTCGCCTTTTGAAAAAGAGAGAAGAATGCTAATGCCCATTTCCCAGAAATATTCGATTAAAGCAATTATGGACGAGCTTAAAAAGCATGCCTTCGACAGGCAACGAAGAATTTCCTTTGAATATATTGTTTTTTCAGGGTTAAATGATTCTAAAGCTCATGTTAAAGAACTTGCACGACTGTTAAACGGATTAAAATGCCGGGTTAATTTAATACGATTTCATCCCATCCCCAATACACCATTGAAAGGAACTACCGAAGAAAGTATTCGTTATTTTAAAGAAGCTCTCAATGCAAAAGGAATTATTACGACAATAAGGTCTTCCAGAGGCCAGGATATAGATGCCGCCTGCGGTTTATTGAGTACAAGAACGCTTAAAAATAAAGTAGTTCCCGAAAATTTACACCTAAGAAATACCTAAAATTATAAATTAAAAGAAAATAATGGAAAAGTTTTCCGGGAAACAGATATATAGTCTATTACAAATTTCTACAGAAATAAGAAAGGTAATACAGACTACTTTTCCTGATTATTTGTGGATTACTGCAGAAATAGCTAAACTAAATTTTTATCCTAAAAGTGGACACTGTTACCCCGACCTGGTTGAAAAAGAGCACGGAAGAGTAAAAGCCCAGATACGTGCAAATATATGGTCCAGTAACTTTTCGCAAATTAATAATAAATTTAAAACTGTAACAGGTGTTGCTCTTAAAGACGGAATGAAAATTTTATTTTTGGGTAAGGTTACTTTTCACGAACAATACGGACTTGCTTTAAATATTCTGGACGTAGAACCTTCTTTTACTTTGGGGGAAATGGCTCGGGAAAAGAAACAAACCATAGACAGGTTAAAAAAAGAAGGCCTTTTTGAATTGAATAAGCAGAAAAAAATGGCCTTGTTGCCTAAAAGAGTAGCTGTTATCTCTGTTGAGACCAGCAAAGGATATCACGACTTTATTAATATACTTGATAAAAACCCCTGGAAATATCGTTTTTCTGTAACCCTCTTTCCTGCCTTGCTTCAAGGTGATGGTGCTGTTAAATCTATTGCTGCACAGTTGGAGACTATTAGCGACAGCCCTGAAGATTTTGATGTTATAGCAATTATAAGGGGCGGTGGTGGCGATGTGGGACTTAATGCTTATGATAATTATTCTTTATCTAAAGCTGTAGCCACTGCCGGCTTGCCTGTTATTGCCGGTATAGGTCATTCTACTAATGAAACGGTGGTTCAAATGGTTGCATTTGCCAATAAAATTACCCCAACAGAAGCAGCACATTTTTTAATTCAACAGTTTCATAACTTTGCTTACCGGCTGGAAACCGCTGCCGAAAGTCTTATACGTACAAGCCAAAATGTTTTATTGCATGAAAACAGAAGAATAGAACAAAATCTGAAGATCTTTCAACTATCATCACAAAACAGTATTGAAAAAGAAAAAAAAGTATTGATAACTACAAGTCAGTTTTTTAAACAAAGAATTTCATTCTTGTTGAAAAATGCCTTTCGGCAGATTGATTTATTAACAGTACAAATTAAAAAAGATATCAGAAATAATGTTGAAAACACCCATTGGACTGTTGAAAGGAAAAATCAAAAAATTATAAACGGAGCACATCAGCTTTTGATGAAGAAACAGCACCAAATTAAACTTCTGGAAAAACAATTAGAATTGCTAAGTCCCGATAATATTCTAAAAAGAGGTTACAGTATTACATATTATAATGGTAAAGCAATAACAGAAATTTCAAATCTTAATGTGGGTACAAAACTGAAGACGGAACTTTACAAAGGAAAATTAAATGTAAAAATTGAAAAAATAATTAAATAATGGCAAAGTTAAATTATGAATCAGCAATGGAAGAACTGGAGCAAATTGTCTCTGCACTTGAAACAGGTAATATACCTGTTGATGAACTTTCCAAAAAAGTAAAACGAGCTGCCGAATTGATGCGAGTTTGTAAGTCTGTTTTATACAAAACAGAAGAGGAGGTAAATAAAATTTTAACCGACCTTGAAGATGATAAACCCAAGGAGGATTAGTATCTCAAATTGTATTTAAAAATGCTGCTTTAATTCTTTTACCTTTGTATAATGAACTTAACAGATACCCATACCCATTTATATGTTGAAGAATTTGATTCGGACAGACAGCAGGTAATCCGGAACGCCATAGAGAACGGTGTAACGCGTATGTTGTTGCCCAATATCGACAGTACAACAATTGAGGTGATGCTTCAACTAGCAGAGAATTACCCTTCCAATTGCTTTCCTATGATGGGTTTACATCCTACTTCTGTAAATGAAACCTTTGAGAAAGAATTAGAATTAGTACACAAAGAACTAGGTAAACCCGGGAAATATTTCGGGGTTGGAGAAATAG
>WGGC01000142.1 GCA_015491905.1 Bacteroidales bacterium
ATACCCCTATGCAAAAGATTTTAAGAAAAATATTGCTTGACAAACTTCTCGTTCTAAAAGATAAAAACTTTATAAAGGTTGTTACAGGGGTTCGTCGTGCAGGTAAATCGACTTTACTTTTGCAATTTCAAGAATTATTAAAGGAAAAAAATCCAAGTGTGTCGCTTATTTCCATAAATATGGATTTACCCGAATTCCGATTTCTTGGTGAGAAAAATTGGAAAGAGATTTACGATTATATCCAATCATTATTACGAAAAAATGAAACAAATTATGTATTCATAGATGAAGTTCAAAATATTCCGGAATTTGAAAAACTGCTTGAAGGATTATATGTTACTTCAAATATAGATTTATATGTTACAGGTTCAAACGCTTACCTTTTATCAAGCGAATTGGCAACCATACTTACAGGCAGAGCATATGAAATCAATATTCTACCATTCTCATTTGCCGAGTATTTAGAATTTACCAGAAAAACAGCAAATCCCGAGCGTGCTTTTGCTAATTATATGCGAACAGGCGGTTTCCCTGAAGCTGTTGGATTCGTTGAATCAGGAGAAAGCTATGTTTACGAATATTTAAAAACCGTTTTTAGAAACATTTATAAAAACGACATACAGAAAAGACACACAATATATTATGAAACATCTTATAACGAAGTTGTTAAGTTTCTAATTGATAGTATTGGTTCAAACGTTTCGGCAAGAAATATTGCAAGAGTTCTTACCGCAAACGGTAAAAAAATTGATAATAAAACAGTATCAAGATACATTGATACGCTTGTAGAATCTTATCTTTTTTATAAAGTAAACAGATACGACATAAAAGGGAAACAACATTTGGCTACTCAAGAAAAATACTATCTCGTAGATTTAGGTTTACGATATGCATTATTAGGAAAAGAACTTACGGCAGATGTAGGGCATTTACTGGAAAATGTGATATATCTTGAATTATTACGTCGAAATTATCAAATTTGGATAGGAAAGGCAGATAATCTAGAAGTCGATTTTGTTGTCCGAAATAAAGATGGTTATACAAAATATATTCAAGTAGCATATACTGTTAAAGACAAGAAAACACTTGAACGAGAACTGGCTCCGTTTAATAAAATTCCAGATTTTAATGAAAGACTGCTCATTACAATGGATTATGAAACAGGAAACCATAACGGAGTGAAACAGATAAATACAATTGACTGGCTATTAGATAATAAATATGATTAAAAACAAAATGGCGACTGCCTAATCGAGTAGACTGCCCCGCCAGCACAAACTAACGGGGAGAGCCTCTCACTCCAAAGTTAAATTATATTTAACAATCCGGTTGAAGCCGGTTTTGAAACAGAATCGTATTATGGAATATATAGTAGTGGAGTAAATTATACTTTCTAAGAGGAGTTAAGGCCTGGAGTGGAGGCCTGAAGCGGTATGGTTTTTGCCGAAATTTTTCAATCAATGGAAACAACATGCATTTCCTACGGTTATAAACACTACGCTCTATCATTCCATCAAGTTTTGAGCCTTTAATTATTATAAATCATCGACATTTATTATCTATTTCCATATATTCTGCTGTAAGGTTGATGGTTACTAATTAAATATTACTTTATTTAGGCTGTCTGATCTGCTTAAAGAAATTTTATTTATTTGCAATTTCCGGAAATGATGAAGAATTATTTCATAACTTCGTATAAAGTTAATTGCGTGTTTATCTATCTGATTTTAAATTAAATATATGAATATTAATTATTCAATGAACAATATTTTTTCTTTTTTTTCCTAAATGCAAGAAATTTTACAAATACTTAACCCAAAAAAATAAAATATCATGAAACCAAGAAAAGTTAAAGAAAACATCTTCTGGATGGGCTTTATTGACTGGGACAATCGTCTTTTCGATGCTCTTATTCCTCTTCCCGATGGAACCAGTTATAATGCTTACTTAATTAAAGGTAGTGAAAAAACCGTTTTAATAGATACTGTTTATTCTGAACTATTTTATGAACTTGAAGCACAACTTCAAGATGTCACTAAACTTGATTACATTATTTCTCTTCATGCGGAGCAAGATCATTCAGGCAGTATTCCTTTGGTGTTATCTAAATATCCTGATGCAAAACTTATTACCAGTCCTAAAGCAAAAGGAATTCTAATGGACCTGCTAAATATTCCGGAAGAATCAATTATTACTGTTGATGATGGAGAAACACTTTCTCTGGGGGATAAAACATTAGAATTCATACATACGCCCTGGGTACATTGGCCGGAAACTATGGTAGCTTATTTAAAAGAAGATAAAATATTATTTAGTTGTGATTTTTTTGGTTCTCATCTGGCAACTACAGATTTATTTGTAAACGATGAGTCAAAAGTTTACGAAGCTGCTAAACGCTATTATGCTGAAATTATGATGCCCTATCGTAATGCAATCCGAAAAGATCTGGATAAAATTTCTGCTTATGATATAAATATTATTGCACCAAGTCATGGACAAATTTATCCCAACCCATCATTTATTATTGATGCTCATAAAGACTGGGTAG